>NZ_JBHYTK010000141.1:0-14592 GCF_042749255.1 Streptomyces sp. NPDC059524
TGTCACAGCCCCGCATCGGGGAAATGCCGCCCGAAGGGCGTGCATTTCAGGGGCGCGGGGAACTGCGCGACCAGCCCCCACCGGGCCGCACCCGGCGACGAGACCTCAGCCGCCCAATTGCCGGCGCACGTACTCCCGCCAGCGCAGCACAAACTCCTGCTCGCCGATGCCGAGGACGTTCTGGAGGGCGGACTCCACCGCGCCGGAGCGGTCGCCGTGGCGGCCCACGGCCGCGTAGAAGGCGTTCAGCTTCGCCTCGCCCCAGTGGTCGGCGATCATCCTGCAGGCCAGCCAGCCGCTCTCGTAGGCTCGTGCGAGGCGGCCCGGGTCGCTGCTGAAGCCGAAGGCGGCGTCCTCGGGGAGCTCGGTGGGCGCGGTGCCCTCGCGGACGGCGCTCTGCAGTTCGGGCGCGGCCTGCGCGGTGGTGCGTCCGGAGTCCCGGTAGCCGGCCCAGTCCGCGTAGCCCTCGGAGAGCCACAGCGGGGTCGCCGCGGTGGTCACGGCGCGGGTCGCCACGTGGGCGGTCTCGTGCGTGAGGACGACCTGCTTGCCGACGGAGCCGAGCACCCCGTACGCCTCGGGGTTGATGATCACGCGGTCGGCGGGCGCCGCACCCGATCCGCCGGCCTCGCCCGTGGTGACGGCGGCGATGCCCCGGTAGCCGGAGGCGGGGGCGCCGAGGAGCTGTCCCATGCCGTCGAGCGAGCCGGGGACGAGGATCACGACCTCGCGGGCCCAGTCCCGGCCCCAGGCGGCGGTGACGGCCGGCACGGCGAGATCGGCGAGGCGGGCGTAGGAACGCAGCACGTTCTCCTGCTGGCCGACGCCGAGGACGAGGCTGTGGGCGCCGCGGACTGCGCTCACCTTGCCCTGCTCCCACAGCTGGCGTCCCGACTTCCCCGCCGGTTCGTCGCCGACGACGCGCCAGCGGCCGTCGGAGCGCCGCAGGGTCAGGGTGCGCCGGGCGACGACGGGCACGGAGTCGTACCCGGCGACGCGGTAGCGCAGCTCGGCGTCGGCGGTGATCCGGGGGCCGGTGCCGTCGATCCGGTCGACCCGGTACGTCCAGGAGGCGAGGGGGACGGCGGCGAGGTCGGTGAGCAGGTACGGGTCGGCGCCGCCGGTCTCCCGGTAGGCGGTGGCGTCCCCGTCGAGGACGGCGTCCGCGCGCCGGTCCAGGACGCGCTGCACGGCGGCGGAGCGGGCGTCCGCGGGCGCGGGCGCCCGTTCGCATCCGGCGCTGCCGAGGAGCAGGGCGCCGAGCGCCACCCAGCACCCCGCCCCGCGCACCGCACGCCGTCGACCAGCCATCCCGCTGATCGTACGGCGTGCCGGCGGGCGGGGTCTCAGACGCGGGTCACGGACGAGACGGGCATCATGCCGACCGGGTCGTAGCGGACCGGGGCGCCCGGGTAGGGGGCGTGGATGACCTGCCCGTTGCCGGCGTAGATGCCGATGTGGTGGGCGTCGGCGCCGTACGCGACGAGGTCGCCGGGCCGGGCCTGCGACAGCGGCACCTGGCGGCCCGCGTACCGCTGGGCCTGCGAGGTGCGCGGCAGGGCGACCCCGGCGCGGGCGTACGACCACTGCATGAGGCCGGAGCAGTCGAACGCGGAGGGCCCGTTGGCGCCCCACACGTACGGCTTGCCGAGGGCGGACTGGGCGGCGGCCAGGGCGGTCGCGGCGCGGCCGGAGGAGGCGGGCCCGGCGCCGCTGAGGTCGGGGCGCTCGCCGCCGCGCGAGGAGCGTTCGTAGGCGGCGCGGTCGGCGTCCGGCAGCGAGTTGAGCAGTTGCCGGGCGCGGGCGAGCTTCGTCTCGACGCCGCGTTTGTGCCGGGCGACGGCCTTGCGGACCGCGTCGAGCTCGGCGAGCTTGCGGCGGGCCCCGGCGCGTTCCTGCGCGAGGTCGCGCTGGGCGGCGCGCAGTTCGGTGAGCTCACCGGCGTGCCGGGCGCTGATCCGGTCGAGGGTGCCGGCCTTGTCGAGGTAGGAGTCCGGGTCGGAGGAGAGCATGAGGGCGAGCGAGGGGTCGATGCCGCCGGAGCGGTACTGGGCGCCGGCGAGGAGTCCCAGGGCGCGCCGCATCGCGTTGATCCGCTCCTGGCCGCGGGCCACCTCGTCCTGGGTGGTGCGCAGTTCGGTGCGGAGCTTGTCGGCCCGCTCGTCGGCCTTGTTGAACGCCTCGGTGGCCTGCTCGGCCTGCTCGTAGAGGCGGTCGACCTCGGCCTTGGTGTCGGCCGGCGTGTCCTTCGGGGCGGCGTCCGCGGGGACGGCGGCGAGTGCGGCGGCCGCGGAGGCGACGGCCACGGTGAGGACGGTTGCGCGAGTGTTCCGGTCGAGACCGGGGAGCCGAGAGTGCGCAGTTCGGCGATGGGACCCCACGGGAAGCCGCTCTCCCTTCCGCTGACGGACCCCCGTGCTCGGGGGAATGCGCGCCGACAGTAGTCGGGCCCCCTGGCCCCCTCCAACGATCGAACAGCGTCCGCACAACGCGGCGCCCCGCCTCTGACGCAGGTCAGTGGCGGGGCGCGGGGTAAGTGCGGGATGCCGGAATTCGCCCGAACGGGCGCGTTTTCCGGTGTCGTTGGTACGAGGATCGCACGCGTGCCGCGAGGGGCACGGCTGCGGTCAGATGCGGACCCCGAACTGGAAGGATCCGATCGTGCTCATCGACTCGTAGCGGACGACGGCGCCGGGGTGCGGGGCGTGCAGCACCTGGCCGTTGCCGGCGTAGAGACCGACGTGCGCGAGGTTGTTGAAGAAGACCAGGTCGCCCGGCTTGAGCTGGCTCATGCCGATCTTCGGGCCGTCGTTCTGCTGCGTGTACGTGGTGCGGGTGATGCCCACGCCGGCCTGGTTGTACGCCCACTGGGTCAGGCCCGAGCAGTCGTAGGAGTTGGGGCCGGTGCCGCCGGAGACGTACGGCTTGCCGATCTGGGTGGCGGCGGCGCTCAGGGCGGCGGCGCCGCGCTGGGAGGCGGGCACCTCGTTGCCGAGCTCGACGCGGCCGGCGGCGTCGCGGCTGGCGCGCTGCTCCTTCTCGGCCATCTTCTGGCGCTCTTCGGCGGTGAGGGTGTTCAGGAGCTTCTGGGCCTCGCCCAGCTTGCTCTGGACTTCCTTCTTCTTCTTGCCGAGTTCGGTGCGGGTGTCCGCGAGGTCCTTGAGCTTCTCGGCGGCCTCGGCGCGCTCCTGCGCGAGGGTCCGCTGCTTCTCCTGGACCTTCTTGAGCGACTGCAGCTGCTGGGCGCTCAGCGAGTCGAGGGTGGACGCCTTGTCGAGGTAGTCGTCCGGGTCGGCGGAGAGGAAGAGCTGGACGGAGGGGTCGATGCCGCCCGAGCGGTACTGCTGGCTGGCGAGCGAACCGAGGCCCGTGCGCAGCTCGTTGAGTTCCTCCTGGCCGCGCGCGACCTTGTCCTGGATCTCGCCGATCTGCTTCTCGAGCTTCTTCTGCTTCTCCTTGGCCCCGTTGTAGAGGTCGGTGGCCTTGCCCGCCTCTTCGTAGAGCTTGTCGACCTTGGCCTTGACCTCGCCCTTGTCGGGGTTCGGCGCGGCGTTGGCGGCCTGCGAGGTGAGGGCCACGGCAGCGGCGGCGGTCGCGGTGAGCACGGTCACACGGGTGCGGCTCGGCTGCTTGGGTCGACGGTGGGACGCCACGAAGGCGAGCTCCTTCTTCCTCCAGCCGCCCACAGACACCCGGTGGGCGGTGTCCTCCACCGTCGCTCACCTCATGTGAGCGATCACCCGAGCGGAGGTTCGAGGCCCGACCCTAGTGACCTTCTTGTGATCAGTTCAAATCCTGACGAGAAAAATCTCGGTCACCCACTGCATTCTTTGCACTCAACTCACGTGCAGTGATGCTCGTTTGACGCTACGTTGCGTGAAGGTTTCGCCAATTCGGGCAAGCGGAACGGGTGTTGCGGGATGACCGCAATCCGGACATCAGGCGTGCGAGAGCCGCTTCAGGAGCATCACGGACGGAACGGGACGGGCTCCCGCCTTCGCCACCCCGTCGGCGACCTCCCGGTCCGTCGAGACGACGATGACCGGACGGCCCGGCGGCTCGGCGCGCACCAGCTGACGGATCAGCTCGTCGGCCGTCACGCCCGCCTTCGAGAACAGGACGCGCACCCCGCGCGGCGGCGCGAGCAGCACCGGCGCGGCCAGCTCCGCCCCGTCGAAGACACACGTGACCTCGGCGCCGGTCTGCGCCGCCAGCTGGGACAGCGAGCCGAGCAGCCGCAGCCGCTGCTTCTCCAGCGGCATCGTCGGGTAGCCGGTCTTGGTCACGTTGTAGCCGTCGACCACGAGATGGGCCTGCGGCAGCGCGAGCAACTGGTCGAGGATCGCCGGGTCGTGCTCGTGCAGGGCGCGCGCGGCGATGTCCTTCGGAGTCATCCGGCCCGGCTCCACGGCGTCCACCGAGTC
The DNA here is from genome assembly GCF_042749255.1 of Streptomyces sp. NPDC059524. Lineage (NCBI taxonomy): Bacteria > Bacillati > Actinomycetota > Actinomycetes > Kitasatosporales > Streptomycetaceae > Streptomyces > Streptomyces sp. NPDC059524. The sequence goes on from NZ_JBHYTK010000141.1 coordinate 4,425, forward strand.
GGCGGGCCGCATCGACACCGGCGGCAGCGCCAGCTCCCGGCGCAGCCCCTGCGCCGCGTCGAGCACGGTGTCCAGGAGCAGCCGCACCCGCATGTCCTCGACGCTGCGCCCCTCGCGGGCCGCCCGGCGCGAGGCCTCCAGCGCCGCCTCGACCTCGCCGAGCCGCGCCTTGAGCCGCCGGCTCTCGCTCTCGGCGGCCGACACCTGCGCCTGCCCCTCGGCCCGTACGGCGTCGGTCTCGGCCCGCGCCTTGCGGGCGGCGGCCTCACCGCGCTTGACGTCGCTGAGCGCGGCCCGCAGCTTGCGGTGCGCGGACTCGGCCTCGCGCCGGGCCGTGTCCAGCTCGGTGCGCAGCCGCTCGGTCTCGGCACGGGTGTGGGCCTGCGCCTCGGCGAGCTGCTCACGCAGCCGGTCCAGCTCGGCGCGGGTCTCTTCGTCGACGCGCTCGGCGTCGGCCCGCTGCGCCTCCTCGCCGGCGGCGGCGACGAGCTTGACCCAGCCCGCCGGGCGCAGCACGTACGCGGCGGCGGCCACGTCGAGCGGGTCGGCGGCGGGCGGCGGGGTCCCGGAGTCCAGGGCCCCCGCGAGTTCGGGCTGCGCCTCGCGCAGCCGCTCACCGATCCGCTGGCGGAACAGGGTGTCGCTCTCCAGCGCGGCCGCCATCGCGTTCCCGGCGAACTTGGCGCGCCGGGTGGGCGTGAACCGCGCGTACTGGCGCAGCTGCGCCGGGAGTTCGCTGACCGTCAGACCGCCGAAACCGTCCGAGACGATCGCCACGACCCGCCGCCGTACGCCTTCGGGCAACGGCCGGTCGAGCAGCTCGGCGGCTCCGCCGTCCCCGGCCTCCCCGCCTGTGCTCTCCACCATCCGTCACCCCAAAGTCCGTGGGGGCCGCTCCGTCAGGAGTCGGCGCCCGGCCTGTCCACGAGTTCCACCTGATCCACCGCGTTGCACCAGCGGCAGCGCACCGATTCGATGGTCTCATCGACCACCTTGCGTTCCTCGACGCTCGGCTCACCGGCCAGGTCGAGGTGGACGTACTCCACGACCTTCGAGGAGCGCGTCACGTCGAACCGCGTGAGGTTGCCGCAGAGCGTGCAGCGCCAGCGGGTGGTGGCGGTCGGCAGGGGAACCGTCATCGGACTGTGCCTTCTTTCAGCTCGCGGCTCTCTCGGCCGTCTTGCCCGTAACCCTACGGCCTGCCGTACGCCGTCCGCTCCCCGCCTTGCGTCATGCTCTGTCCCATGATCGGCAACGGACGTGAGGGCATCGCGCGGGCGACCGCGTTCCTGAGGGGCCCCGCCCCGGTCACGTACGCCCTGATCGGGGTGTGCTGCGTCGTCTTCGTCCTGTCCCCCGCCTCCGGCCTGAACCCCTCCTACGGCACCGGGGACCGGCTGCTCGCGGCGCAGAGCGCGTACTTCGAGCGGTGGGGCGTGGTGCCCGCGGAGCTGTTCGCGGGGTCCTGGCGGGCGGCGCTCACCCCGCTGACGGCCCTGTTCGTGCACGGCAGCTGGCTGCACCTGCTGGGGAACATGCTCTTCCTGCACGTCTTCGGCACGATGACCGAGGAGCGCATGGGCCGGCTGCCCTATCTGCTCTTCTACCTGGTCACGGGGTATCTGGCGCTGTTCGGGTACGCGCTGGCGCACGCGAGCTCGGAGCAGACCCTGGTGGGCGCGTCCGGCGCGATCTCCGCGGTCCTGGGCGCGTTCCTCTACCTCTTCCCGGACGCGCGCGTGACGAGCCTGTTCCCGTTCCTCCTCTTCCTGCCGCTGCGCTTCCCGGCGTGGGTGGTGCTGCCGTTCTGGGTGGCGCTGCAGTGGGCGGCGGCGGGGCAGGCGGGTCAGGGCCCGGGGGTGGCCTATCTGGCGCACCTGGTGGGCTTCTCCACCGGGTTCCTCTACGCATGGGTGCGTTACCGGCGCCGGGCTAGAGTGAAGGCGACCCACACCACGGCCACCGAGGGAGACAGCCAGCCGTGATCACCGCGATCGTGCTCATCAAGACCAGCGTGGACCGCATCCCCGAGATCGCGGAGTCGATCGCGGCGCTGGAGAGCGTCAGCGAGGTCTTCTCCGTCACCGGCACGTACGACCTGATCGCCATGGTCCGGGTCGCCCGCCACGACGACCTCGCCGATGTCATCCCCGGCAAGATCAGCAAGATCCCCGGCGTGGAGGCGACGGACACCCACGTCGCCTTCCGCACCTACTCCCAGCACGACCTGGAGGCCGCGTTCTCCATCGGCCTGGACGGCTGAGCGGACCTCTCGCAAGCCTCAGGAGGCCGGGACGCAGCGCCCGTCCTCCGTGCGGTAGGTCCAGCGGGCGCCGTCGCGGACGAGCTCGGTGACCGCGGCGACGAAGCGCTCGACGTGCTCGTCGGGGGTGCCCGCGCCGAAGCTGACGCGGATCGCGTTCAGCGACTTCTCGCCCGGCGCCGCCTCGGGGGCGCCGCACTCCCCCTGCTGCTGCGGGTCCGAGCCGAGCAGCGTGCGCACCAGCGGGTGGGCGCAGAAGAGACCGTCGCGCACGCCGATGCCGTACTCGGCGGAGAGCGCGGCCGCGAAGTGCGAGGAGTTCCAGCCCTCGACGACGAACGAGATGACGCCGACCCGCGGGGCGTCGTCACCGAACAGCGACAGCACCTTCACCTCGGGCACCGCCGCGAGCCCCTCGCGCACCTTCCGGATCAGGTGCTGCTCGCGGGCGACGAGGGAGTCGAAGCCCGCCTCGGTCAGCGCCTTGCAGGCGGAGGCGATGGAGTAGACGCCGATGACGTTGGGCGAGCCGGCCTCGTGGCGGGCGGCGCTCTCGTGCCACTCCACGTCGACGCCGCCGTCCGCGCGCCGGGCGACCTTGCGCGAGGCGCCGCCGCCGGCGAGGTACGGCTCGGCCTCGGTCAGCCAGTCGGCGCGGCCCGCGAGCACACCGGAGCCGAACGGCGCGTACAGCTTGTGCCCGGAGAAGGCGACCCAGTCGACGTCCAGGTCCCGTACGGAGACGGGGTGGTGGGGGGCGAGCTGGGCGGCGTCGAGGACGATGCGGGCACCGTGCGCGTGCGCGGCGGCGGCCAGTTCGCGCACCGGCCACAGCTCGCCGGTGACGTTCGAGGCGCCGGTGACGCAGACGAGGGCCGGGCCGTAAGGGTCGCGGTCGGCGAGGGCGCGCTCCAGGGTGGCGACGGCCTCGTCGGGGGTGCGGGGCGCGTTCAGGTAGGTGACGCGGGCGTCGCGCCAGGGCAGCAGCGAGGCGTGGTGCTCGGTCTCGAAGACGAAGACCTCGCAGCCGGCCGGGACGGCCTGGGCGAGGAGGTTGAGCGAGTCGGTGGTGGAGCGGGTGAAGACGACCTGGTCGCCCTCGCGGCAGTCGAGGAACTCGGCGACGGCCTTGCGGGAGTTCTCGAACAGGTCGGTCGACAGCTGGGAGAGGTACCCGGCGCCGCGGTGCACGCTGCCGTAGTACGGGGCGTACGCGGCGACGTCGTCCCACACACGCTGGAGGGCCGGGGCGCTGGCGGCGTAGTCGAGGGCGGCGTAGGTGACCTCGCCACCGGTGACGAGCGGGACGGTGACGTCGCGGCCGAGGACCGGCAGCGGGGCGCCGCAGGCGGGGTCGGCGGAGTCGGCGCAGGCGGTGGCGGTGGCGGCGGAGGTGTGAGCGGACATGGGTGTCTCCCGGCAGGACAAGGCGAATGGATGGAGAGATCCCGCACGGCGGATATGACGGTGCTCAAAAGGCCGTCGGCGTACGGGTGTTGACCTCGACGCACGGCGGCACGGCCGGGCGGAGGGTGTGGTGGAGAAGGGGCGAGAAGCCCTAGCGCATTCGCTTGCTCACGAGACTGCTCCCTCGAACGACCCAGGACCCCAGGATTCGCGAGGGGTCCGCGCTTGCCACGCGCCTTGCTGCGCATGGCCTGGTCTTCACCCGGGGCACCCCGCCACGGACGGAGGGTTGCCGGACAGCGGGCCGGGGCCGTAATCGCTGTCACTCATGACCTTGGAAAGCATCCTGCCACACGTCTCGGAAACGGCAAGGGCGCAGTCCAGAATCTGGACTGCGCCCTCGGTCAGGCGGGTGCGGTCACTTCTGGGTGGCGGCCACCCAGCGCTCCAGGGCCGCCTTGGCCGCCCCGCTGTCGATCGAGTGGGCGGCCCGCTCCATGCCGGCCGCGATCTGCTCGGCGAGCGTGCCCTCGCCGGGGCGCACGGCGACGAGCGCGGCCGCCGAGTTGAGCAGCACGGCGTCGCGGACCGGCCCGCGCTCGCCGTCGAGCAGGCGCCGCGCCACCTCCGCGTTGTACGCCGGGTCGCCGCCGCGCAGGGCCTCGATAGGGACCGGCTCGATGCCGACGTCGCGCGGGTCGAAGCGCTCCTCGCGCACGGAGCCGTCCCGGACCACCCAGACGCGGGAGGTGCCGGTGACGGTCAGCTCGTCGAGGCCGTCGTCGCCGCGGAAGACGAGCGAGGAGTTGCCGCGCTCGGCGAAGACGCCGGCCACGACGGGCGCCATCCGGGCGTCGGCCACCCCGACGGCCTGGGCTCGGACCCGGGCCGGGTTGGTGAGCGGGCCGAGCAGGTTGAAGACGGTGCGGATGCCGAGCTGGCCGCGGGCCGCGCCGGCGTAGCGCAGCGCGGGGTGGAACTTCACGGCGAAGCAGAAGGTGATGCCCGCCTCCTCGGCGACCTGGGGCACCCGGGAGGGCGGCAGGTCGAGGTTGACGCCGAGCTTCTCCAGTACGTCCGAGGCCCCGGAAGCGGAGGACGCGGCCCGGTTGCCGTGCTTGACGACCTTGGCGCCCGCGCCGGCCACGACGATCGCGGACATGGTCGAGATGTTGACGGTCTTGGCTCCGTCGCCGCCGGTGCCGACGATGTCGACGGTCTCGCCCGGCACCTCGATCACGTTGGCGTGCTCGTACATGCCGCGGACCAGACCGGAGATCTCCTCGACGGTCTCGCCCTTGGCGCGCAGAGCCACCGCGAAGCCGGCGATCTGCGCGTCGGTGGCCTCGCCCCGCATGATCCGGTCCATGGCCCACGCGGTGTCGTCGGCGCTCAGGTCACGGCCCTCCAGCAGGCCGTTGAGGACGGAGGGCCAGGAACGGCCCGCCGCGGTGTCGCCTCCAGCGGGGGTCAAAGCGCTCATCGCCGCTCCTGGTGATACGCGTAGGACAGGTGAGAAAGGGGCGCTCCCACCTTATCCAGTGCCAGGACGGCGAAGAGCCCCCGTCCAGTGCCTGGACGGGGGCTCCTGCCGTGGCGAACAGCGTCAGAGATCAGTGGTGGCCGTGGCCGCTGGTGATCTCCTTGTACTCCTCGGCGGTGGGCTTGGGGATCTGGTTGTGCTCCCCGTAGTAGCCCTTCGAGAGCTTGGCGCGCAGCTTCTGCGTGCGCGACAGCTTGCGCTCCACACCGTTCTCGTCGACCGTCGGGCCGAGCTCCAGCGGCGCGTACTGCTCGTGCGCCGTGAGGGTGTGCAGGGCGTCCTGGTTCAGCGGCTCGTGGACCTCGATGAACTCACCGTGCGGCAGGCGCTTGATGATGCCGGACTCGCGTCCGTGCAGCACCTTGTCCTTGTCGCGGCGCTGGAGGCCGAGGCAGATCCGCTTGGTGGCGATGAAGACCACGACCGGCATCACGAAGAAGCTGATGCGGACGAACCAGGTGATCGCGTTGATCGACAGGTGGAAGTGCGTGGCCCAGAGGTCGTTGCCACCACCGATCATCAGCACGAAGTACCAGGAGATCCACGCGGCGCCGAACGCGGTGCGCGTCGGGGCGTTGCGCGGGCGGTCCAGGATGTGGTGCTCGCGCTTGTCGCCGGTGACCCAGGACTCGATGAACGGGTAGACGGCGATGGCGACCAGGACCAGCGGGAAGATCACCAGCGGGATGAACACACCCAGGACGAGCGTGTGACCCCAGAGGTTGATCTCCCAGCCCGGCATCGTACGGATGAGGCCTTCGGAGAAGCCCATGTACCAGTCGGGCTGGGCGCCCGTGGAGACCTGGTCCGGACGGTACGGGCCGATGGCCCAGATCGGGTTGATCGTGGCGATCGCCGAGATGACGGCGATGACACCGAAGACCAGGAAGAAGAAGCCACCCGCCTTGGCCATGTAGACCGGCAGCAGCGGCATGCCGACGACGTTCTTCTCGGTCTTGCCGGGGCCCGCGAACTGCGTGTGCTTGTGGTAGAAGACCAGGATCAGGTGCGCCACCATCAGGCCGAGCATGATGCCCGGCAGCAGCAGGATGTGGACCGAGTAGAACCGGGCCACGAAGTCGCCGCCCGGGAACTCTCCGCCGAACAGGAAGAACGAGAGGTACGTGCCGACGATCGGCACGGACAGGACCGCGCCCTCCATGAAGCGGACACCGGTGCCGGAGAGCAGGTCGTCCGGGAGCGAGTAACCGGTGAAGCCGGTGAACATGCCGAGGACGAACAGCAGGAAGCCGAACAGCCAGTTGACCTCACGCGGCTTGCGGAACGCACCCGTGAAGAACACGCGCATCATGTGCACGAACATGCCGGCGAGGAAGATCAGCGCGGCCCAGTGGTGGATCTGCCGGATGAGCAGACCACCGCGCACATCGAAGCTGATGTGCATGGTCGAGTTGAACGCCTCGGACATCAGCTGTCCCTGCAGCGGGATGTAGCTGCCGTTGTACTCCACCTCGTTCATCGACGGGTGGAAGAACAGCGTCAGGTACACACCCGTGAGGATGATGATGATGAAGCTGTACATGCAGATCTCGCCGAGCATGAAGGACCAGTGGTCCGGAAAGATCTTGCGCATGTTGGCCTTGGCCAGGGAGTAGATCCCCAGGCGGCCGTCGGCCCAGTCGGCGACGCGCTCGCCGGCCGGCGCCTTCTCGCGGGAAGGCGCCTCGTTGGTGGTCGTAGTACTCATCCGCGCTCCCAGAAGGCAGGACCGACGGGCTCGTCGAAGTCGCCGAGCGCCGCGAGGTGGCCCTCGTCGTCAATACCGATGCGCAGCTGCGGCAGGGCGTGACCGGCCGGGCCGAAGATCACCCGCGCGCCGTCGGAGAGGTCGAAGGTGGACTGGTGGCAGGGGCACAGCGCGTGGTGCGTCTGCTGCTCGTACAGGGAGATCGGGCAACCGACGTGGGTGCAGATCTTCGAGTACGCCACGATGCCCTCGTGCGACCACTCGAGCTCGCGCTTGTCCTTGATGTTCTCCGGCTGGATCCGGACGAGCATCAGGGCGTCCTTGGCGATGTTCGTCTGGAAGTCGTGGTCGTGCTCCTCCAGGCCCTCGGGCTTGGCGAAGGTGAGCGAGCCGACCGGGATGTCCGAGGGACGCAGCGGCTCGTTCGTGTTCATGTTGACGAGCTTGAGGCCCTTCTTCCACGACGTGGTGCGCAGCTTCTTCTCGGGCAGCGGCCCGAGGTCGCGCAGCAGCACCACACCGGAGAGCGGCACCATGGCCAGCGCGCCGAAGAGCGTGTTGCGGATCAGCTTGCGGCGGCCGAACTGCGACTCGCGCGCACCGTCGGCGAAGTCCTGCAGGACCTTCGCCTTGACCTCGGGCTCGGCCTCGATCGCGTGACGCTCCTGCGCCACCTCGACGTCCGACATCAGCGTGCGGGCCCAGTGGACCGCGCCGGCGCCGATGCAGAACAGGGCGACGCCCAGGGTCGTGCCCAGCGCGAAGTTCAGCGCGCTGATGTGACCGAGCGGGAAGATGTACACGCTCTTGTCGACGTCGAGGGTGACGTACGAGGCGATGAAGCCGATCGTGGCCAGCATCGAGAGCGTGAACAGGAAGGCGACCACACGCTCGGACCGCTTGGCGGCCCGGTCGTCGATGTCCTGGATCCGGTGCTCGTGCTCGGGCAGACCCGGGTCGGCGAAGGGGTCTTCCTTCACCGCGACCGAGCCGTGGGCCTCGGTGTCCTGCGCGGGCAGGTTCTCTTCTGGAATGTCTTGGCTACTCATGACTTCTTGGCCTTTGCGGTCCGAGCGGCGACCCAGATGGCGACGGCAATCAGGGCGCCGAGACCGAAGATCCACGCGAAGAGGCCCTCGCTGACGGGACCGAGCCCGCCGAGCTTGAGGCCACCGGGGCTCTCGGACTGGTCACCGTTGACCGTGTCGAGGTACGCGATGATGTCCTTCTTGTTCTGCTTGGTCATCGTCGTGTCCGGGAACGACGGCATGTTCTGCGGGCCGGTCTGCATGGCCTCGTAGATGTGCTTCGGGTCGACGCCCTCGAGCGTCGGCGCGAACTTGCCGTGCGTCAGCGCGCCACCCTCACCGGTGAAGTTGTGGCACTGGGCGCAGTTGGTGCGGAACAGTTCGCCACCCTTGGCGATGTCCGCGCCTTCCGGGTTGTAGTCCTTCTTGGCCGGCGTGACCGGGCCGGCGCCCAGCGAGGCGACGTAGGCCGCGAGCTGGTCGATCTCGGCCTGCGTGTAGATGACCTTCTTGCGCGGGACCTGCGCGCCGGGCTGCTGGGCCGGCATGCGGCCGGTGCCGACCTGGAAGTCGACGGCGGCGGAGCCGACACCCACGAGGCTCGGGCCGTCGGTGGTGCCCTGACCGCCGGTTCCGTGGCAGCTGGCGCAGCCGACGGCATAGAGCTTCTTGCCCTCGTCGATGGCGAGGGACTGGGCGGTTTCATCGGCCTGCGCCTTGCTCGCGGGCGCGAACGCGGCGTACAGCCCCCCGGTGGCCGCCAGCGCGAGGAGTAGGACGACGACCGCCGCCAGCGGATGGCGTCGTCGTGCGGAGAGCTTTTTCACGGATTACCCCGGTGTCAGGATCTTCTGCGTCGGTGCTGCGGGAATGGGTCGGGCACGGTGCCCGATGAGTGATCTTCCGGACTACTTGATCAGGTAGATCGTGGCGAAGAGGCCGATCCAGACGACGTCCACGAAGTGCCAGTAATAGGACACGACGATGGCCGCGGTCGCCTGCTCGTGAGTGAACCTCCGGGCCGCGTACGTCCTGCCGAGGACGAACAGGAAGGCGATGAGGCCACCTGTCACGTGCATGCCGTGGAAGCCGGTGGTCAGGTAGAAGACCGAGCCGTACGGGTCGGAGGAGAGCGAGAGCCCGTCCTTCTTGACCAGCTCGGTGTACTCGTACACCTGACCGCCGATGAAGATCGCACCCATGATGAAGGTGACGATGAACCACATCCGGAGCTTCTTCACGTCACCGCGCTCGGCGGCGAAGACGCCGAGCTGGCAGGTGAGAGAGGAGAGCACCAGGATCGTGGTGTTCGTCGCGGAGAACGGAAGGTTCAGCGCGGACGCCATTTCCTTCCAGTGCTCCGGTCCCGTCACCGATCGCAGGGTGAAGTACATCGCGAAGAGGGCCGCGAAGAACATCAGCTCGGAACTCAGCCAGATGATGGTTCCGACGCTGGTGAGGTTCGGCCGATTGACCGACGGGTGCGCGTGCCCGGTTTCTACTGTCGTTGCTGTCGCCACGACCGACATTATGTCGGTCGCTTATCTCGCCCTCACCCCGGGGGGTGCCGTTCGGAGTGTCTGACCCTCGTGTCCAGCCCATATGGCCCATCGCGGGCCCGTACGAACCGGTGTTGACGGGGTGTCGGGAGGAGTAGGCTCCGGCGCAACCGAACGACGCCGAAGTCTCGGAGGAACGATGCAGTCGACCGCGACGGTCCTGGTCTACAGCGACGACGCCAACACGCGCGAGCAGGTGCGCCTCGCCACCGGCCGCAGGCCCGCCTCCGATGTCCCCGAGGTCCGGTTCGTCGAGTGCGCGACGCTCCCGGCGGTCCTCAAGGAGCTGGACCGCGGCGGCATCGACGTGTGCGTGCTGGACGGCGAGGCGGTTCCGGCGGGCGGGATGGGCGTGTGCCGGCAGATCAAGGACGAGGTCTTCCGGTGTCCGCCGGTGCTCGTGCTCATGGGGCGCCCGCAGGACGCCTGGCTGGCCACCTGGAGCCGCGCGGAGGCCGCGGTGACCCTTCCGGTCGAGCCGGTCGAGTTCGCGGGCGCGCTGGCCGCCCTGCTGCGTTCCCGGCTGGCCGTAGGGGCCTGAGAGGCCCTACGGGGCGCCGCACAGCCGCGGGGGGGCGCCGCGGCGGGGGGGGGGGGGTGGGGGCTTGTATGCAAAATGGGCGCACCCCCGCGGCGAGGGGGGGCGCGACCGACCCCGGG
>NZ_JBHYTK010000141.1:14602-20923 GCF_042749255.1 Streptomyces sp. NPDC059524
CCGGGGGCGCGCGGGCCCCCGTGTGCCTCCCCGGCGGGGCCGGGGGGCCTGTGCGGCCCCTCGGGGGCCCCCCCCCCCCGCCCACCCCCGTCGGGGGTCGCGTACGGGAGTCGGAAGTGTCACATCCGGAGCCGGCCTCCGGGTCTGCCGGGACCGCTCAGACCTCGGGGCTGAGCCGAGCCTGCAGCACGGGGGCGGGCTTCTTGGGGTTCGTCAACGAGCTGCCCTCCTGCCACTTCTTCCAACTGACGTTCCAGTCGCCGAAGCCGTTGCCGAACGGGTCCATGTCCTCGCCGTTGCTGTTGACGACCTTCACGATGTCGCCCTCGCGCACGGTGTCGAAGAACCAGGCGGCGTTGTCGGTGCTCATGCCGGTGCAGCCGTGGCTGACGTTCTCCGATCCCTGGGAGCCCGTGGACCAGGGCGCGGCGTGCACGTACTCGCCGCTCCAGGTGACCCGGGTCGCGTAGTACACCGGCAGGTCGTACGAGTCCGAGGACCCCTCGGAGATGCCGATGCTGGTGCCGCGCATCCGTACGTAGTACTCCTTGCCGAGCACGACCTTGACGCCGTTGCGCGTCTCGAAGCCGGGCTTGCCCGTGGTCACCGGGATCGTGTTGATGGCCTCGCCGTTGCGGTAGACCGTCATCTCGTGCGAGGAGGCGTCCGTGACGGCCTCTATGCGGTCCCCCGTGGTGATGGTCAGCGGCTTGCTCTCGCCGCCCCACAGGGAGTCGGTCACCTTTATGCCCTTGAGGTTGCTGCGCGCCGTGATGGTGGCGTGGGCGGGCCAGTACTTCTCGGGGCGGTAGTGCAGCGTCTTGTCGTCGACCCAGTACCAGGAGCCGCCGCCGGCGGAGGGCTGGGAGTCGACCTTCAGGGCCCGTTCGACGACGGTGCGGGCGTCCGGGTCCTTGACGGGCTTGTTGAGCTCGGCGGTGATGGGCTGGCCGACGCCGTACTTGCCCTTCTGCGGGCCGAAGGTGACCTTGAGGTCCTTCTCCTTGGAGGGCTTGCCGGTCTCGAAGGTGAGGACCTTGCGGCCGGGTGCCCCGTCCTCGTCCTCGGTGCTGACCCGGACCGTGTACGAGGCGTTCGCGGCCAGCGGGGTGGTGGTGTGCCATCTGCGGCCGTCGGCGGAGAGTTCGCCCGCCACGTAGCGGCCCATGGCGTCGGTGGCCGTCACATCGGTGATGCGGCCGTCGTCCTCGGAGGTGATCTCCAGCGGCTTGTCGGGATCGGCCTTCTTCTTGCCGGAGGGGCCCTTGAAGGTGATCTGGCTCGCCGCGTCGTACGGCTGGGCGGAGAGCGGGTGGCCGGAGCTGCCGCAGGCCGTGACACCCACACCGAGGGCGGCCACCAGCACGGAGCTTCCGACAACCGAGACTATGCGCGGTGAGTGGTTCATGAACTCACCGTAGGAAGGTTCCCCCGGCGCGGCGCGCCGGGTGAGCCGCACGGGTCATGCCGCGACACGCCGAAGGGCCCGGACGCTCCCCAAGGAGTGTCCGGGCCCTTCGTGCACGGGAGTTCAGAACCTCGGTGCTACTGGTTCTGGTTCTCGCCGCGGTAGTACTCGAAGACCCAGCCCCACAGGCCGAACAGGATCACGGGGGCGGAGAAGTAGAGCAGCCACCAGCCGAAGACGACGCCCATGAAGGCGAGCGCGCCACCGACGGCGAGGGAGAGCGGCTGCCAGGAGTGCGGGCTGAAGAAGCCCACCTCGCCGGAGTCGTCGGAGACCTCGGCCTCCTTGTTGTCCTGGGCGCCGGTGTCGACCCGCCGGGCCGTGAAGGCCAGGTAGTAGCCGACCATGATGCACAGGCCGAACGCCAGGAACAGCGCGGTGGTACCGGCCGGCTCCTTCGACCAGGCGCCGTAGACGGCGGCCATGATCAGGACGAAGAGGCTCAGCCAGATGAACATCTTGCCTTGGACCTTCACTTGCCGGCCTCCTTGCCGCCAGCGATGGCCTTACCGCCGTGGCCGGAGTTCTCCAGCTGGTCGAGGGCCGCGATCTCCGGGTGGTGCAGGTCGAACGCCGGGGATTCCGAACGGATCCGCGGCAGGGTGAGGAAGTTGTGCCGCGGCGGCGGGCAGGACGTCGCCCACTCGAGCGAACGGCCGTAGCCCCACGGGTCGTCGACCTCGATCTTCTTGCCGTACTTGGCCGTCTTCCAGATGTTGTAGAAGAACGGCAGGATCGACAGACCGAGCAGGAAGGACGCGATCGTCGAGACCGTGTTCAGCGCGGTGAAGCCGTCGGCCGCGAGGTAGTCCGCGTAACGACGCGGCATGCCCTCGACACCCAGCCAGTGCTGCACCAGGAACGTGCCGTGGAAGCCCACGAACAGCGTCCAGAACGTGATCTTGCCGAGGCGCTCGTCCAGCATCTTGCCGGTGAACTTCGGCCACCAGAAGTGGAAGCCGGCGAACATCGCGAAGACGACCGTTCCGAAGACGACGTAGTGGAAGTGCGCCACCACGAAGTACGAGTCGGAGATGTGGAAGTCCAGCGGCGGGGCCGCCAGGATCACACCGGTCAGACCACCGAAGGTGAAGGTGATCAGGAAGCCGATCGCCCAGAGCATCGGAGTCTCGAAGGACAGCGAGCCCTTCCACATCGTTCCGATCCAGTTGAAGAACTTCACGCCGGTCGGTACGGCGATGAGGAACGTCATGAAGGAGAAGAACGGGAGCAGCACGCCACCGGTGACGTACATGTGGTGCGCCCACACGGTCACGGACAGACCCGCGATCGCGATCGTCGCGCCGATCAGACCCGAGTAACCGAACATCGGCTTGCGGGAGAAGACCGGGATGACTTCGGAAATGATGCCGAAGAACGGCAGGGCGATGATGTACACCTCTGGGTGTCCGAAGAACCAGAAGAGGTGCTGCCACAGCAGTGCGCCACCGTTGGCCGCGTCGAAGACATGGGCACCGAACTTGCGGTCCGCCTCCAGGGCGAACAGCGCGGCGGCCAGGACCGGGAAGGCCAGCAGGACGAGGACACCGGTCAGCAGCACGTTCCACACGAAGATCGGCATGCGGAACATGGTCATGCCCGGTGCGCGCATGCAGATGATCGTGGTGATGAAGTTGACCGAACCGAGGATCGTGCCGAAGCCGGAGAAGGCCAGACCCATGATCCACATGTCGGCGCCGATGCCCGGCGAGCGGACGGCGTCCGACAGCGGGCTGTAGGCGAACCAGCCGAAGTCGGCGGCACCCTGCGGGGTGAGGAAGCCGGCCACGGCGATCAGCGAGCCGAACAGGTACAGCCAGTAGGCGAACATGTTCAGTCGCGGGAACGCCACGTCGGGCGCGCCGATCTGCAGCGGCATGATCCAGTTCGCGAAGCCCGCGAACAGCGGCGTCGCGAACATCAGCAGCATGATCGTGCCGTGCATCGTGAACGCCTGGTTGAACTGCTCGTTCGACATCAGCTGGTTGCCGGGTCGGGCGAGTTCGGCGCGCATGAAGAGCGCCATCAGTCCGCCGATGCAGAAGAACGCGAACGACGTGACCAGGTAGAGCGTGCCGATCGTCTTGTGGTCAGTGGTGGTGAGCCACTTGATCACGGTCGCGCCGGGACTCTTGGGCCGTACCGGCAGCTCGTTCTCGTACGAGTCGTCTGCTGCCGCGGCACCCTGAGGTTCGTTGAGGATGCTCACGTTGTCTTCGTCTCCCGGTTCTTCTCGTGGTCCGTCTGGGCGATGCCCGACGGGACGTAACCGGTCTGCCCCTTCTTGGCCAGGTCCTTGAGGTGCTGCTCGTACTTCTCCGGAGAGACGACCTTCACGTTGAACAGCATCCGGGAGTGGTCGACGCCGCAGAGCTCGGCGCACTTGCCCAGGAAGGTCCCCTCCTTGTTGGGGGTCACCTCGAAGGCGTTGGTGTGGCCCGGGATGACGTCCTGCTTCATGAGGAACGGCACCACCCAGAAGGAGTGGATGACGTCACGCGAAGTCAGGACGAAGCGGACCTTCTCGCCCTTGGGGAGCCAGAGGGTGGGGCCGGGGTTGTTGGTCTGCGGGTTCCGCGTACCGGGGGTACCGACCTCGTAGACACCGCCGGCGTTCGCCGGGAAGTCGTCCTTGAAGCGCTGCGGGATCGCGGCGAGTTCCTTGGACGTCTTGCCGTCGCCCTTCACACCCGGCACGTTCTCGACGTAGTTGAAGCCCCAGCTCCACTGGTAGCCGACCACGTTGATGGTGTGCGCGGGCTTGTCGTCGAGCTTCAGGAGCTTCGACTCGTCTCGTGCCACGAAGTAGAAGAGGACCGAGACGACGATGAGAGGAACCACCGTGTACAGCGCCTCGAGGGGCATGTTGTACCGGGTCTGAGTGGGAACCTCGATCTTGGTGCGGCTGCGCCGGTGGAAGATGATGCTCCACAGGATCAGACCCCACACCAGCACGCCCGTGGCGAGCGCTGCCGCCCACGAGCCCTGCCAGAGGGAGAGGATCCTAGGGGCCTCCTCCGTCACCGGGGTGGGCATACCAAGACGAGGGAAGTCCTTGTATGTGCAACCGGTAGCGGTTACCAGGATCAGGCCCGCAGTCAGCACCTGCGGCAGCTTCCGCCGCATCGGGCGCCGCGACGAGCGGTCGGAGCCGTTGGGACTCACGTAGCGCCTTCCCGAGAGTCTCGCCCGCGCTCTTTGGTTGGCTACGGCCGCCATCTCGCTGGTCGCTCGCCGCCCTGGCACACGGGCAGGGGTTTGGATGTTTATGCGGACCAAACCCTACTGGACGCTATTTGGGGTCGCGCGGGGAGGGTGCCTAACGCGCCGCGGGTCACTCCGAAGGGTGGGATCGGGGGGCTGGATCTGGTTTCTGACGGGGGGTTTGGGGGGTGTTTGGCCTGGTGTTCGAGGGGTCTCGCGGCGGGGGGCCGCACGCGGCGCTCTAGTTTTGGGGCGTGGGTTATTTCGATGTTGCTTCGGGTGCGCCGCTCCACGACGTGGCGCGGCAGGCGTTGCTGGCCTCGATCGACGAGGGGTGGGCCGATCCGGCGCGCCTGTACCGGGAGGGGCGGCGGGCGCGGCTGCTGCTCGACGCCGCGCGGGAGGCCGCCGCGGAGGCGGTGGGCTGCCGGCCGGACGAGCTCGTTTTCACGTCGTCCGGAACGCGTGCGGTGCATGAGGGTGTGGTGGGGGCGCTCGCCGGACGCCGGCGCGCCGGGCGGCGGCTGGCCGTCTCGGCGGTGGAACACTCCGCCGTGCTCCATTCGGCCGCGGCCCATCAGGGCGCGGGCGGCGTGGTCGACGAGGTGGGGGTCGACCGGACGGGCGCGGTCCGGGTGGCCGAGTACGCCGCCGCGCTGCGGCCCGACACCGCGCTGGCCGCGCTGCAGTCCGCCAATCACGAGGTGGGCACGGTTCAGCCGGTCGAGGAGGTCGCCGAGGCGTGCCGCGAGGCCGGGGTTCCGTTGTTCGTGGACGCCGCGCAGTCGCTGGCCTGGGGGCCGGTGCCGGGGCCCTGGTCGCTGCTGGCCGGGAGCGCGCACAAGTGGGGCGGCCCCGCGGGGGTCGGGCTGCTGGTCGTGCGCAAGGGAGTGCGGTTCGCTCCGCAGGGGCCCGCCGACGAACGGGAGTCGGGGCGCGCGGCCGGGTTCGAGAACATCCCGGCGATCGTGGCCGCGGCGGCGTCGCTGCGGGCGGTGCGGGCGGAGGCGGCCGCGGAGTCCGCGCGGCTGCGGGAGCTGACGGCGCGGATCCGGGAGCGGGTGCCCGCGCTGGTGCCGGACGTGGAGGTGGTCGGGGATCCGGAGCGGCGGCTGCCGCATCTGGTGACCTTCTCCTGTCTCTATGTCGACGGGGAGACCGTGCTGCACGAGCTGGACCGGGCCGGGTTCTCCGTCTCGTCCGGTTCGTCCTGCACGAGCAGCACGCTGACGCCCAGCCATGTGCTGCGGGCGATGGGTGTGGTGAGCGAGGGGAACGTACGGGTGTCGCTGCCGCTCGGGGTCGAGGCGGCCGAGGTCGAGCGGTTCCTGGACGTGCTGCCCGGGGTCGTGTCGGGGGTGCGGGAGAAGCTCGGGGCTCCGGTGGCCGGGCCGGCCGGGTCGGCGGAGGCGGTGACCGTGGACGCGCTGGGGATGGTGTGTCCGCAGCCGGTGATCGAGCTGGGCCGGGCGATTCTTTCGGTGCGAGTGGGCGGGACGGTCACGGTGGTCGCCGATGACGAGGTCGCCGCGGTCGACATCCCGGCCTGGTGCTTCACCCAGGGCCACGATTATCTGGGGGCGACCCCGGGGCCTGACGGGGCCACCTCCTACGTGGTGCGGAGGGCCCCGTAAGGGGCGCGGGGAACT
>NZ_JBHYTK010000142.1:0-20725 GCF_042749255.1 Streptomyces sp. NPDC059524
CCCGGCAGCCCGGAGTCCCGCCCGCTGCGGGCGCCGGAGGGCCACCACACCCCGGGGCCCCCCGGCGCGCGCCGCGCCCCGCGGGGGCGCCCCCGCCCCCCACGGCCTTGACGTGGGTCAGTCCTTCGGGCGCTTCGGGCGCCAGACCACCAGCGCGCTGGTCTGCTGGACCTCCTGGTACGGGACCAGGTCGCGGCGGTACGAGGCGTGGACCGCTGCCTCGCGCTGCTGCATGGCCGCCGCGGCGCCCTCCACCGCGGCGGAGAGCTCCGCGACGCGGGACTGGAGCGCGGCGACCTGGTTCTCCAGCTCGATGATGCGCTTGATGCCGGCCAGGTTGATGCCCTCTTGCTGCGACAACTGCTGGACGGTGCGCAGCAGTTCGATGTCGCGGGCCGAGTAGCGGCGGCCCCGCCCGGCCGTGCGGTCGGGCGAGACGAGGCCGAGGCGGTCGTACTGGCGCAGGGTCTGCGGGTGCAGGCCGGACAGCTGGGCCGCCACCGAGATCACGTACACCGGTGTCTCGTCGGTCAGTTCGTACGGGTTGCTTCGTCGACGGCCGTCCATCTGGCTCAGGCTCCCTTCGCCGCCTGGAACAGTTCTGCCCGCACGTCCGTGTCCTCAGTCGCCTTGGCGTACGACTCGAGGGCCGAACGGGCCTCGTCGGTCAGGTCCTGGTCCTTGGGAACCGCGACCTCGACCGTGACCAGCAGGTCTCCGCGCGTGCCGTCCTTGCGGACGGCGCCCTTGCCGCGGGCCCGCATCGTCCGCCCGTTCGGCGTGCCCGGGGGCAGCTTCAGGGTGACGGACGGGCCGCCGAGGGTCGGGACCTTGACCTCGCCGCCGAGGGCGGCCTCGGTGAACGTGACGGGGACGGTCACCGTGAGGTTGTCGCCCTTGCGGCCGAAGACGGGGTGGGCGTCGACGTGGACGACGACGTACAGGTCGCCGGCCGGGCCGCCGCGCTCACCGGGAGCACCCTTGCCGCGCAGGCGGATGCGCTGCCCGTCGGAGACCCCGGCGGGGATGCGCACCTGCATGGTGCGGGAGGACTTGGCGCGACCGGAGCCCTTGCAGACCTCGCAGGGGGTCTCGGCGATGAGGCCGCGCCCCTTGCAGTCCACACACGGGTCGGTGAGGGAGAAGCCGCCACCGCCGCCCCGCGAGACCTGCCCGGTGCCGACGCAGGTCGGGCACACGCGCGGCGTGCCGTTCTTGTCGCCGGTGCCGGAGCACGCCTTGCAGGGGGCCTGGGACGACATGCGGAGAGGCACCGTGGCCCCGTCCACCGCCTCGGTGAAGCTGAGCGTCACCTCGGACTCGATGTCCTGGCCCCGGCGCGGCTGGGTACGGGTGCCCGTGCCCGCGCCGCCCCGGTTGAACAGGCCGCCGAAGACGTCGCCGATGCCGCCGCCGAAACCACCCTGGCCCTGACTCTGGCCCTGGGCGCCGCCTCCGAAGAGGTCGCCCAGGTCGAAGTTGAACGTGCCGCCGCCGGCGCCGCCGGGTCCCGCACGGAACCCGCCGTTGCCGAACAGGGCACGCGCCTCGTCGTACTCCTTGCGCTTCTTGGCGTCGCCGAGGATGTCGTTCGCCTCGGAGATCTCCTTGAAGCGCTCCTCCGCCTTGGGGTTGCCCTTGTTGGCGTCGGGGTGGTTCTCGCGCGCCAGCTTGCGGTACGCCTTCTTGATCTCGGCGTCCGTGGCGTCCTTGGGGACGCCGAGGACCTTGTAGTAGTCCTTCTCGATGAAGTCCTTGGTGCTCATCGGCCCCGACGTCCCTCCTCACTCATTCCGTTGCGCGTGTGTACGTCAGCCCTTGTCCGGGCCACCGTCGTCCTTCTCGGCATCCTGGTCGGAGGCCTCGTCGGACTTGCCCTGCGCGCCCGGCTGCGGCTCGGCCACGGCCACCCGCGCGGGGCGGATGGTGCGCTCGCCGATCCGGTAACCCGGCTGCAGGATCGCCACGCAGGTCGTCTCGGTGACGTCCGGCGCGTAGCTGTGCATCAGGGCCTCGTGCACGGTCGGGTCGAAGGGCTCGCCCTCCTTGCCGAACTGCTGCAGGCCCATCTTCGCCACGACCGTCTCCAGCGACTCGGCGACGGACTTGAAGCCGCCGACCAGCTCGCCGTGCTCACGGGCGCGGCCGACGTCGTCGAGGACGGGAAGCAGCTCGGACAGGAGGTTCGCGACGGCGATCTCCTTGACCGTGACGCGGTCCCGCTCCACGCGGCGCCGGTAGTTCTGGTACTCGGCCTGCAGGCGCTGGAGGTCGGCGGTGCGCTCGCCGAGGGCGGTGCGCACCTGGTCCAGCTGTGCCGTGAGGGCCACATCACCTGCGGACGAAGCGGAAGCTGAGTCCCCGGCCGGGGCCGCCCCCTCCTTGTCGGAGGGAGCGGACTTCGGCTCGGCGTCGTCGGCGCCGGAGGGGACGTCAGGCTTCTCGTTCTCCTCGAAGCCCGGGGTCTCCTCCGTCACGCGGCACCGTCCTTGCGGTCCTCGTCGACGATCTCGGCGTCGACGACGTCGTCGTCGGCCTTGGCGTCACCCTGCGGGGCGTCGCCCTCGGGACCGCCGGCGGCCTGGGCGCCCTGGGCGTCGGCGTACATGGCCTGGCCCAGCTTCTGCGAGACGGCGGCGACCTTCTCGGTGGCGGTGCGGATCTCGGCCGTGTCCTCGCCCTTGAGCTTCTCCTTCAGCTCGGCGACGGCGGACTCGACCTCGGTCTTCACGTCACCCGGAACCTTGTCCTCGTTGTCCTTGAGGAACTTCTCCGTCTGGTAGACGAGCTGCTCGCCCTGGTTGCGCGACTCGGCGGCCTCGCGGCGGGCGTGGTCCTCCTCCGCGTACTTCTCGGCCTCTTCGCGCATCCGGTTGACCTCGTCCTTCGGCAGCGAGGAGCCACCGGTGACGGTCATCTTCTGCTCCTTGCCCGTGCCGAGGTCCTTCGCGGTCACGTGCATGATGCCGTTGGCGTCGATGTCGAAGGCGACCTCGATCTGCGGGACGCCGCGCGGGGCCGGCGGCAGACCGGTCAGCTCGAACATCCCGAGCTTCTTGTTGTACGCCGCGATCTCGCGCTCGCCCTGGTAGACCTGGATCTGGACGGACGGCTGGTTGTCCTCGGCGGTGGTGAAGATCTCGGACCGCTTGGTCGGGATCGTCGTGTTCCGCTCGATGAGCTTCGTCATGATGCCGCCCTTGGTCTCGATACCAAGCGACAGCGGGGTCACGTCGAGGAGCAGGACGTCCTTGACCTCACCCTTGAGGACACCGGCCTGCAGGGCGGCGCCGATGGCGACGACCTCGTCCGGGTTCACGCCCTTGTTGGCCTCGTTGCCGCCCGTCAGTTCCTTGACGAGCTCGGCGACGGCCGGCATACGGGTCGAGCCACCGACGAGAACGACGTGGTCGATCTCGGAGAGCTGGATGCCCGCGTCCTTGATGACGTTGTGGAACGGCGTCTTGCAGCGCTCCAGCAGGTCGGACGTGAGCTGCTGGAACTGGGCGCGCGTGAGCTTCTCGTCCAGGTGCAGCGGGCCCTCGGCGGACGCCGTGATGTAGGGCAGGTTGATCGTGGTCTCCGTGGAGGAGGACAGCTCGATCTTGGCCTTCTCGGCCGCCTCGCGCAGGCGCTGGAGCGCCATCTTGTCCTTGGAGAGGTCCACGCCGTGGCCGTTGTTGAACTGCTTGACCAGGTAGTCGACGACGCGCTGGTCCCAGTCGTCACCACCGAGGTGGTTGTCACCGTTGGTGGCCTTCACCTCGACGACACCGTCGCCGATCTCCAGCAGCGAGACGTCGAACGTACCGCCACCGAGGTCGAAGACCAGGATGGTCTGGTCGTCCTTGTCGAGGCCGTAGGCCAGGGCGGCGGCCGTCGGCTCGTTGACGATGCGCAGGACGTTCAGGCCCGCGATCTCGCCGGCCTCCTTCGTCGCCTGACGCTCCGAGTCGTTGAAGTACGCCGGGACGGTGATGACCGCGTCGGTGACCTTCTCGCCCAGGTAGGCCTCGGCGTCCCGCTTCAGCTTCTGCAGGATGAAGGCGCTCATCTGCTGCGGGTTGAAGTCCTTGCCGTCCAGGTTGATCTTCCAGTCAGTGCCCATGTGGCGCTTGACCGAGCGGACCGTCCGGTCCACGTTCGTGACCGCCTGGCGCTTGGCGACCTCGCCGACCAGCACCTCGCCGTTCTTCGCGAAGGCGACGACGGACGGCGTGGTCCTGGCGCCCTCCGCGTTCGTGATGACGGTGGGCTCGCCGCCTTCGAGAACGCTGACGACGGAGTTAGTCGTGCCCAGGTCGATGCCGACCGCACGTGCCATTTCGATTCCTCCAGCTGACTACTTGAGTGGAACTGGCTCAAGGGTGCACCACCCCACCCCTCCCCGTCAACAGACCTGAGTCGAGCCCGCTCAACTTTTATTCAGCCCTTATGGGCAAGCAGATTGCCGACGCGCCGCGAGGGGGCGGGAGTTGGACTCGTCCCGGTGCCCTTATGTACCTAATATCCCTTATGGAGTCGCAGCCGCCCCAGGTAGCCGTACTGATGACCTGCCGCGACCGCCGCGCCTCGACGCTCGCCGCCCTCGACGCCCTCGCCGCGCAGACCGGGCTGCCGGCCGGCACGCGCGTGCGGGTCCATCTCGTCGACGCGGGGTCCCGCGACGGCACCGCCGAGGCCGTCCGCCGCGCGCACCCCGGCGTCCAGGTCGCCGAGGCCGGGCCCGACGTCTACTGGAGCCACGGCATGCGCCTCGCCAGCCGCAACAGCCGCGCGGCGGGACTTCCCGAGCCGACGCACCAGCTCTGGCTCGGCGTCGGGGTGCGGCTGCGGGCCGGGGCGCTCGCGGAGCTCCTCGCGACCGCGCGGCGCTTCGACGACGCGGCGATCGTCGTCGGGGCGGTCGCCCGCGCGGGGGTCACCGTGCGGTCGGGGCGGTCCGGGCCGCCCGCGCTCGCCCTGGTCGAGCCGACTGGGGCGCCCGAGCGCTGTGCCACGTACGACGGGGACGTGGTGCTGGTGCCGTGGGCGGTACGGGAGCGGGTCGGGGACATCGACAAGGTGTTCCGGCACGGGATGGGGGATCACGATCACGGGCTGCGGGCGCGGCGGGCCGGGGTCGCGGCGTACGTGGCTCCGCGAACCGTCGGGGAGTGGGCCGGGGGCGGTTCCGGGCGGCCCGCGTCCTCGGAGCCGGGGATCGGGGTGCGGGAGGCGCTGCGGCGGGTCGCGTCCGAGGCGGAGCGGCCCGTGTGGCCCTGGGCGGTGTACTGCGTGCGGCATGCGGGGGTCCGGGCGCCGGGGTTGATCGTGGCGCCGTACGTCTTGGCGGCACTGCGGGCTGGTCGCACCCGGGGGCGCGGCCACCGGGGGGCCTCTCCCTGAGCGTTGCCGGGTGCGGGCCGGTGGGGGGCTGGTCGCGCAGTTCCCCGCGCCCCTGAGATGCGCACTTCGTGCGCGATCTCATCGGGCGCTTGCGCCTCGGGGAAATGCGACCCGAAGGGTCTGCATTTCAGGGGCGCGGGGCTGTATCGATCAGCGGCTCCGCCGCGGGGCGCGACCAGGCCCCACCCACCCCTAGCCGCGTACGAGACCAGAAGGACCGTGCTGGATGGCGGCGGCGTACACATGGGCCACCCGGTCGAGCCAGGGCTCGGGCGCGTAGGACTCGCTGTGGACGGCGCGGCAGTGCGCGGACAATCCCGGGAACAGGCGCTCGGCCACGTCCAGGGCGGAGCCCAGCGGAGCGGTCCAGGAGGCCACCGTCCCCGTCCCCTCGGCCCGGACGGCCCGCGGCACCGCCGCACCCCCCACGGCCAGCACGGGCACCCCCGCGGCCAGCGCCTCCGCGTAACAGACGGGCAGGTCCTGCGCCCCGCGCCCGGGCACGACGAGCCCGCGCCGCCCCACGAGTCCGGCCCGCAGCCCGCCCCGCCCGACCGGACCCGAAAACCGTACGGA
This sequence comes from Streptomyces sp. NPDC059524, assembly GCF_042749255.1. Classification (NCBI taxonomy): domain Bacteria; kingdom Bacillati; phylum Actinomycetota; class Actinomycetes; order Kitasatosporales; family Streptomycetaceae; genus Streptomyces; species Streptomyces sp. NPDC059524. The sequence goes on from NZ_JBHYTK010000142.1 coordinate 5,965, forward strand.
GGCGGGGGCCGCGGCGCGGCAGGCCCCTTCGAGCGGCCCCGCGCCCAGCACGTCGAGGCGTCGGCCCTCGGGCCAGCGGCGCAGCAGGTCGAGGATCCCGGCCTCCGGGGCGAGCCGGCCCACGTAGGTCCAGGGCCCTTCGGGGGCGTCCGGCACGGTCGGCGCGGCGGGCGCGAAGTCGGGGATCAGGGCGAGGCGCCGCAGCGGCACCCCGGCGCGCAGGTACTGGTCGCGGGCCGGTTCGGAGCGGACGACGAGCCGGTCGGCGCGGCGCAGCAGCGGGTCGCGGGCGGCGCGGGCGGCGCGGGCCTGCGGCAGCGCGGCGAGCCGGTGCAGGACGCCGCCGGCGCCACCCTGGGGGCGGGTGTCGCGCAGGGTGGCGACGAGCGGGCCGGTCCAGTCGGCGGCCCAGGCGCGTCCGGCGCCGGGCGGGGCGTGGTGGATGTGGGTGACGTCGGGGGCGAGGGCCCGCAGCGCGCTCAGCGGGCCGCGGCCCTGCCCGGTGACGACGGTGACCGGGCAGGGTGCGCGGCGTCGCGGCGCCGCGTGCAGCGGTCCGCCCGCGGCGGTGACGACGAGGTGCACGTCGTGCCCGGCGCGGACGAGCGCGGCGGCCTGGTCGAGCACGGCGGCGTTCTCCCCACCGGGCCCGCCGGGCCCGTGGAACCCGTGCACCAGCGCGATCCTCACGCGAACGCCGCCTCTCCCGCGACCCCCGTCCGCACCAGGGTCAGGTCCTCCTCGAAGGGGCCCGCGCCGGCGAGGATCTGGGGGAGTTCGGGGTGGCGGTCGACCTGGAGGAGGACGCGTTCGCCGGGGGCGACGACCTCTTCCCACATGCCGTCGAGGCGGCGGGTCCAGCGGGTGTCGCGGTCGCCGAGGGCGTACGGGAGCACCTGCCAGGCCGTGTCGCGGGAGGCCGCCCTGCGGACCCCGGCGCGGGGGCCGCCGAAGGGCTCGAAGGAGACGATGCGGCCGCGGTAGCCGGCCCGGCGCAGGGCGCGTCCGAAGCCGCCGTCGTGGGCGCCGGAGTCCAGCACCAGGTCGATCTCGTCCTGGACCAGCCGGCGCACCAGGTCCCGTGCCCCGCCGAACGTCCTCATGTGCGTACCCCTTCGGTTCGTACCGCCTCGGAAGCCTTCGTGTCGCGCAGCGCGAGGAGCACGGCGAGGGCGAGTGCGGCGGCCGGCCACCACACGGCCTCGGGACCGAGCGCGCCCCGGTGCAGCAGCACGCCGACGACGGTGGTGAGCGCGGTCGCGACGCCCAGGGCGACGGCCGCGCCGGGCGCGGTCAGGCCGAGCCGGCGCAGCCGGTGCGCGAGGTGCGCGGGGCGGCGGGCCCGGCGCCGGGTCACCAGGGCGAGCACGGCGTCGGCGGCGGGCAGGGCGGTGAGCGCGAACATCGAGGCGGCCGGTTCGGGCGCGGTGTGCTCCGCGTTGACCAAGAGCGCGGCGCCCGCGACGAGGAACCCCGTGTAGAGCGCGCCGCAGCCGCCGGCCCGGGCCCGCGCCGGGTGCCAGGCGTGCATCAGGTGCCCGGTGAGCGCGGCGGCGAGCAGCGCGAGGAGCACCGCGAGCGCGCCGAGCCCTTCGGCGCCCGCGCACACGCACAGGCCGAGCGCGGTGACGACGCCGACGGTGCCCATGACGCCCTCGGAGGTGTCGAGCTGCCGGAAGGCGTGGGTGACGAAGACGATCCACAGGACGGCCAGGGCCCCGGTGAGCAGCCCGAGCCCGGCCAGGTGGACGACGACGGTGGCGGCCGCGGCCTCGGCGGCGATCCGTACCCGTGCGTCGAGTCCGCCGGGCCGCAGCCCGTCGGCGAGCCCGAGCAGGCCGACGACGGTGGCGCCGGTGAGCAGCGCGGTCGTGGCGGGGTCGAGCGGCACGGTGCCGGTCAGGGCTCCGGCGGCGGCGACCGCCCCGGTGACGGTGAGCAGGGCGAGGCCGCCGACGCGCGGCGCGCCGCGCAGGGCGACGCCCCGGCGGCGGCGCCGGCCGAGCGCGAGGGGGCGCAGGGCGGCGGTCAGCAGGGTGGTGAGCAGCAGTGCGGCCGACGCGGCGGCGGTCCCGTACAGCACGTCAGCCCCGGGCCGCGGCGGCGAGCGGTGCGGCGGGCCGGCGGGCGGCCGCGTCGGCGAGGGCCGCGTCGACGATGTCGTCGAGGGTACGGCGGGGCCGCCAGCCGGTGAGTGCGCGCAGTTTGCCGGTGTCGGGGATCCGGGTCGGGTCCTCGCCGCCGGGCGCGCCGGTGTCGTGGGGGACGAAGCGGAGCGCGGACGGGGAGCCGGCGCGCTCGACGACGAGGCCCGCGAGGTCGGCGACGGCGGTCGGCTCGCCGCAGCCGACGTTGACGACCTCGCCGACGGCGCCGGGGTGGTCCAGGAGCCGCAGCAGCGCTTCGGTGACGTCGTCGACGTGGGCGAGGCAGCGTCTCTGGGTGCCGTCGCCGTGGACGGTGAGGGGCCGGCCGGCGAGCGCCTGCGCGGCGAAGGTGGGCACGACGGCGCCGCAGCCGGGCGCCTGGCGCGGCCCGGCGGTGTTGAACAGGCGGGCGACGGTAACGGGCAGTCCGTGCTCGCGGTGGTGGCCGAGGGCGAGGATCTCGTCGACGGCCTTGGCGGTGGAGTGCGACCAGCGGGCGACGGTGGTCTGGCCGAGGATCCGGTCGTCGGTCTCGGCGAGCGGGCCCGCGCCGTTCTTCCCGTAGATCTCGGAGGTGGAGGCGAGCAGCAGCCGGCGGCGGTGGCGCAGGGCGGCGGCGACGACGGTCTCGGTGCCGCGCACGTTCGCGGTGAAGGAGTCGAGGGGGCGGGCGGCGACGCGGGCGCCGACGGTGGCGGCGAGGTGGACGACGACGTCGCAGCGGCCGGTGAGCTCGTCGACGAGCCGGTCGTCGAGGACGGATCCGCGGACGAAGCGCAGTCCGCGCTGCGGCCAGGCGCGGTCGAGGTTGGCGCGGTCGCCGGTGGAGAGGTCGTCGAGCACGACGACGGTGTGGCCCCGGTCGAGGAGGGCGTCCGTCAGATGCGAGCCGATGAAGCCCGCGCCGCCGGTGACCAGGTAGGTGAGCGCGTCCATCGGGCCCCTCGACTGATTGCGGTATCGGGATGACACCGGGGGGCTCGCCCGTCCGGATACCGACTTAAGGTAATCCGTTATGTCCAAATATGGGGCGAATAACACGATCTACCGCGCGGCGCAGCCCGAGCCCGCCATCGGGCCCACTGAGTGATACCTCAGCGACACAGATCACGACCCTGGCGACTACATTGCGACCGGGTAAGTGGGTAGTCTCAGACGGACTGCATAAGTTACCGCTTAGTAATCAATCGTCGGTCAACAACGAGACCTCCCCTCGCAGGCCCGAGGAGCCCCCAATGCAACTCGCCGCGATCATCGTGTCGCTGGTTCTGATCGTGGTGGGCGCGGCGCTGTTCGTCCGTGCTCTCCTGCAGATCTACAACTTCATGCGGCTCGGCCAGAACGTGCCCAAGGGCACCCGCACGGACGATCCCGCACAGCGCACCCTCACCGTGGCCAGGGAGTTCCTCGGCCACACCCGCATGAACCGCTGGGGCGTCGTCGGTGTCGCGCACTGGTTCGTGGCGGTGGGCTTCTTCTCCCTGCTGCTGACGATCGTCAACGCCATCGGCCAGCTGTTCCAGGCGGACTGGCTGCTGCCGATCATCGGTGAGTGGGCGCCCTACAACGTCTTCGTCGAGTTCATCGGCACCATGACGGTCCTGGGCATCGTCGTCCTCATCGCGATCCGCCAGCTGTCCCACCCGCGCAAGCCGGGCCGCAAGTCCCGCTTCGCCGGCTCCAACTTTGGCCAGGCGTACTTCGTCGAGGCCGTCATCCTCATCGTCGGCGTCTGCATCTTCATGCTGCACGCCCTCGAAGGCGCCCAGCACCACGTCGACAGCTACGAGGCGTCGTTCTTCATCTCGTACCCCGTCGTGAACGCGCTGGAGGGCCTGGACGTCTCCACGCTCCAGAACCTCACCTACTTCTTCGCCGGTCTGAAGATCGCGACCTCCTTCATCTGGATGATCACGGTCGCCCTGAAGACCGACATGGGTGTCGCCTGGCACCGCTTCCTGGCCTTCCCGAACATCTGGTTCAAGCGCGACGCCAAGGGCGACACCTCGCTCGGCGAGCTGCTCCCGATGACCTCCAAGGGCGAGCCGATCGACTTCGAGGACCCCTCGGACGACGACGTCTACGGCGTCTCGCAGATCGAGCACTTCTCCTGGAAGGGCCTGCTCGACTTCTCCACCTGCACCGAGTGCGGCCGCTGCCAGTCGCAGTGCCCCGCCTGGAACACGGGCAAGCCGCTCTCCCCGAAGCTCCTCATCATGTCGCTGCGCGACCACGCCCACGCCAAGGCGCCCTACCTGCTCGCGGGTGGCGGCAAGTCCATGGAGGGCGAGGAGAAGGCTACCGAGGAGCAGCTCAAGGACGTCCCCGCGGCCGCCCTGGCCGAGGCCGAGCGCCCCCTCATCGGCACCGCCGAGGAGAACGGCGTCATCGACCCCGACGTCCTGTGGTCCTGCACCACCTGCGGCGCCTGCGTCGAGCAGTGCCCGGTCGACATCGAGCACATCGACCACATCGTCGACATGCGCCGCTACCAGGTGATGATCGAGTCCGCGTTCCCGTCCGAGGCGGGCACGATGCTCAAGAACCTGGAGAAGAAGGGCAACCCCTGGGGCCTCGCCAAGAAGCAGCGCCTGGAGTGGCTCAAGGAGCTCGACTTCGAGGTGCCGGTCGTCGGCAAGGACATCGAGGACCTCACCGAGGTCGAGTACCTCTACTGGGTCGGCTGCGCCGGCGCCCTCGAGGACCGCGCCAAGAAGACCACCAAGGCCTTCGCCGAGCTGCTCAACATCGCGGGCGTCAAGTTCGCGATCATGGGCGGCGACGAGAAGTGCACCGGTGACTCCGCCCGCCGCCTGGGCAACGAGCCGCTGTTCCAGCAGCTCGGCCAGGAGAACGTCATGGCGCTCAACATGGCCTTCGGCGAGGAGTACGACGACGACGGCAAGGTGACGGAGGAGTCCAAGAAGCCCCGCACCGCCAAGAAGATCGTCGCCACCTGCCCGCACTGCCTCAACACGATCGGCAACGAGTACCCGCAGATCGGCGGCGACTACGAGGTCATCCACCACACCCAGCTGCTCCAGCACCTGGTGGACGAGGGCAAGCTGATCCCCGTGACCCCGGTCGAGGGCATCATCACGTACCACGACCCCTGCTACCTGGGCCGCCACAACAAGATCTACACGCCCCCGCGCGAGATCATCGGCAAGGTCCCGGGCCTGCGCAACGAGGAGATGCACCGCCACAAGGAGCGCGGCTTCTGCTGCGGCGCCGGCGGCGCCCGCATGTGGATGGAAGAGCGCATCGGCAAGCGCATCAACAACGAGCGCGTCGACGAGGCCCTGTCCCTCAACCCGGACATCGTCTCCACCGCCTGCCCGTTCTGCCTCGTCATGCTGACCGACTCGGTCAACGGCAAGAAGAACGACGGCAAGGCCAAGGAGTCCATCCAGGTCGTGGACGTGGCCCAGCTGCTCCTCGACTCCGTCAAGACGCCGGCCGACCCGGCGGGCGAGACGGAGACCGAGGACGCGCCGGAGCCGGAGCCGGTCAAGTAGGCCGCCACTCGGGAGACATCAGCCTCTGAGGCGGACTCCCGTACGACATCGAGGGCATCCCGTGAATTCACGGGGTGCCCTCTTTGTCGTAAGAAAGCCGCTGTAAGAGCCGTACAACCCTTCCGGTTGATCCCGTGTCAAACGGTATGTCGGAAAAGGAACGGGCCCTTTCCGGCCGTCCCCCCGCGCTGCCCGGCCCTCCGTCAGCCCAGGAGCCGCACGTGCGCAAGAACCGTTCGGCCGCCCTCGCAGCGGCGTCATTCCTTCTTCTCGGCGGCATGTTCATCGCCACCGCCCCGTCCGCGTACGCCGGCACGCCCGGCGGGACCCGCGCGAACGACCGCAACACCGACTTCAACGGCGACGGCTACGACGACGTGCTCGTCGGCGCGCCCGGCGCCACCGTCGGCGGGCACACCGGCGCCGGACTCGTCACCGTCCAGTACGGCGGCTCCGGCGGCATGGGCACCACCCGCTCCGCGGTGTTCAGCCAGGACACCACCGGGGTGCCCGGCGGCGCCGAGACCGGGGACGCGTTCGGCCAGGCCGTCGCCACCGGCGACCTCGACGGCGACGGCTACGACGACGCGATCGTCGGCGCGCCCGGCGAGGACCTCGCCTCCTTCGCCGACTCCGGCGGCGGCGTCGTCTTCTGGGGCACACCCAGAGGCCTCACCGGCGCCGACAGCACCTGGCTGCAGTCCGACGAGCTCGCCGCCGGACGCCACTTCGGCTCCGCGCTCGCCGCCGCACGCTTCTCCGACACGACCCCCGGCGACCTCCTCGCCGTCCTCGACAACGTCGGCCTCTCGATCTACCGCTACGAGACGGCCCCCGCCGCCGCCCGCAGCACCGGCAAGAACCTCGCCCGCGACTCACGGCGCAACTTCACCCAGAACGCGCCCGCCGCCCGCGCTGCCCAGGACGAACCGGAAGGCATCCAGCCCAAGTCCCTGACCACCGGCGACTACGACGCCAACGGCTTCGCCGACCTCGTCGTCTCCGGCACCTCCGTCGGCTCCGAGCCCGGCCACGGCTGGTCCTACGTCCTGCCCGGCACCGCCTCCGACGCCGACCCGCTGCCCATCCTCGCCGTGCGCGGCGGCCCCGTCGTGGCCTCCGGCGACGTCAACGGCGACGGCAAGGACGACCTGATCACCGGCGAACCCCACAGCCCCGACGACGGCGGCGAGACCATGACCGGCGGCCTCGTCGGCGTCCACTACGGCTCGGCCACCGGCCCCTACGGCGAACCCGAGTGGTGGACGCAGAACACCACCGGAGTGCCCGGCACCGCCGAGAAGGGCGACGGCTGGGGCAGCGACCTCTCCGTCGGCGACACCAACGGCGACGGCTTCGCCGACCTGGCCGTCGGCGCGTCCGGCGAGGACATCGGCACGGTCGCCGACGCGGGCGCGGTCTGGGTGCTGCGCGGGTCCGCCGGCGGTCTCACCGCGACCGGGGTGAAGGACTTCAACCAGAACTCCACGAACGTGCCGGGCACCGCCGAGAAGGGGGACAAGTTCGGCGCACAGGTCGCGTTCACCGACCCCAACGACGACGGCCGCTTCGGGCTCCTCGCCGCCGCGCCGGGCGAGAACACGAACGACGGCGTGATCTGGGTCTTCTCCGCGGGATCGGGAGGCGTCACCGCGACCGGCTCCTGGACCTACGGCGCGGGTTCCCTCCACGCCCCCTACCAGAACGCCCGCTTCGGAGCCGCCATCGACGACTGATCCGTACCGCCGGGCGGGGCCGCACCCATGCGCGGCCCCGCCCCACGTGACGCAGTAGCCACCCCCCGCCCCTTAACCTCCCGCCCGTCAAAAGCCATCATGTTGCGGTCACACACACAAAAAAGCGGGCGGGGACACACGGTGAACACGAGAACCAGGACACTCGGCATCAGCGGAGCACTGGCGCTCGCCCTCACCCTGCCCCTGACGGCCTGCTCCGGCGGCGACGGCGCCTCCGCCGGCAAGACCGCCCCCTCGGCCCTGGCCGCCAAGAAGGCCCACACCCAGACCCGCCCGATCCCCGAGGGCAAGGGCAGCAAGGTCCCCTCCGACTTCAACGGCGACGGCACCCCCGACCTCGTCCTCGACGACCTCGCCCACAAGGGCCTCGGCGACGACCCCGGCATCGGCATCGTCTACGGCCGCGAGAAGCACGGACCCGACCCGGCCACCCGCCAACTGCTCTCCCCCGCCGAGTACGCCGCCCCGACGAAGGGCCAGATCCCGGCCGCGTTCAGCTCCGAGGCCGCCTGCGACCTCAACCGCGACGGCTTCTCCGACCTCGTCGTCTCCACCGACCCGCCCTACGACGGCCAGGGCCGGCCCCCCGTCCCCGTGCAGATCCTCTTCGGCTCCCCCACCGGCATCTCCGGCAAGGCCGTCACCCTCCGCATCCCGGACAAGGCCCGCTTCGGCAACGACTGGCCCGACCAGCCCGTGTGCGGCGACTTCGACGACGACGGCGACGGCGACCTCGTCATCCACGCCAGCGGCGGCCGACTCACCTTCCTGCCCGGCCCGTTCACCCGCGCCGGAGCCCCCCGCGGCGCCGCCCGCCTCGTCCAGGCCTCCGGCAACGTCCCGGCCGGCCCCGCCTCCGACCTCGACGGCGACGGCGCCGACGACGTCCTGGTCCGCGCCCACACCGGCACCGCCCGCTCCGCCCTCGTACGCGGCGGCCCCACCGGCCCCGGCCGCCCCGGGGCCAAGTACCCCGCGGGCGAGGACGTGGCCTTCGGCCGCTTCGGCACGACCCCCGGCGCGGCGGTCCTCACCACCACCGGCATCACCCTCTACGGCCCCCAGGGCGCGGCGGGCCGCACGGTGAAGGTCCCCGCGCCGACCGGATCGGCCCTGGACGCGGGCGACTTCGACGGCGACGGCCGCACCGACCTCGTCGTCTCCGGCGACGCCGGCGACCCCGTCCGCATGCTGCACGGCGGCACCCGGCTCCTGTCGGGCCCCGACGTGAAGGGCCACGTCGTCGCCGTCGCGGACTTCGACGGCGACGGCAAGGACGACCTCGTCCTGCAACGGGCCGCGGCGGACGGCGACACCGACACGGTCGAGGTGCTGCGCGGCGTCACCGAGCCCGCCATCGCCTCTCCCGACGCCGCACTCGCCTTCTCCACCACGGTGTTCACCGGCTGACACAAATTGTCACCGCCCCCGTACAACCCTTGCACCCCACAAGGAGTCTCCTGTTCGCCGAACCGCCGATCATGCCCCGGACAACTCCGGGTGAACGACGGCGAAACCGGCACCTCATCGTCGCGGATGCCCGCCAGGCATCCCCTGCAGCAGGAGCCACGTATGGCCAAGCACAGACACCTCCTCACGGCGACCGCCGTCGCCGCGGCCCTCACCGGCGCCCTCGCCGTCACCGCCACGGGCACGGCCACGGCCGGCGACTCCGTCCACCACCACGAGGCCGACTTCAACGGCGACGGGTACGGCGACGTCGCGTTCTCCGCGGGCGACGCGACCGTCGCGGGCTACAAGGAGGCCGGCTCGATCGTCGCCCTCTACGGCTCCCCCACCGGCGTCAGCGGCACCAAGCGCGCCACCCTCACCCAGAACTCGCCGGGCGTTCCGGGCGGCGCCGAGAAGGGCGACCACTTCGGCTGGATGAGCGCCTACGGAGACTTCAACAAGGACGGCTTCGACGACCTCGCCGTGTCCGCCTCCTTCGAGGACATCGACGGCGACACCGACGGCGGCATGGTCACCATTCTGTGGGGGTCCGCCGGCGGCCTGACCGGCGGCACCACGCTCCCCGACCCGGCCGTCACCTCCCACGACCGCTGGGGCAAGACCCTCGCCGCGGGCGACTTCGACGGCGACGGGGTCGAAGACCTCGCGGTCGGCTCCACCGGCGCCGCCGTCTACGTCTACAAGGGCGGCATCACCAAGTCCGGCACCTCGGGCGGCCGTTACACAGTCAAGCCGAACGTCATCGCCGCCAGCGACGCGGGCCCGCTCAACCTCACCGCCGGCGACGTCAACGGCGACAAGAAGACCGACCTGATCGTCAACGGCTACGAGAACGGCACCGAATACGGCTGGAACACCAACTACTACGTCCCCGGCTCCGCCTCCGGCCTCACCATGAGCGGCGCCAAGCAGCTCAAGCGCGGCGTGATCACCGGCATCGGCGACGTGAACGGCGACGGCTACGCCGACATCGTCACCGGCCAGAGCTGGGACCCGGAGAAGGACGGCTCTCCCTCCGTCCCCGAGTCCGTGGTCGGCGGCCAGGTCCACATCACGTACGGCTCGGCCACCGGCCCGGCCGGCACCACCAACGTCACCCAGGACTCCGGCAACGTCCCCGGCGGCTCCGAGCGCGGCGACTGGTTCGGCGGCGAGGTCTCCCTCGGCGACATCAACGGCGACGGCTACCAGGACCTGGTCGCGGGCGCCTCCGGCGAGAACCTCGGCAGCCCCTCGGTCGTCGACACCGGCGCGGTCACCGTCCTCTACGGCTCCCCGAACGGCATCGACACGCTCTCGGGCACCCAGTTCTTCGCCCAGTCCACCGCCGGCGTCCCCGGCGACGACGAGGCGTACGACTACTTCGGCTCCGAGGTGAAGCTCACGGACGTCACCGGCGACGGCAAGTCCGACCTGACGATCGGCGCCCTCGGCGAGAACGACTTCAACGGCTCCCTGACCTACCTCCCGTCCAACGGCACCAAGATCACCACGACCGGCGCCCGCTCGATCTCCACGACGGCCGCCGGCGTCAGCACGGACGGCTACCCGGAGTTCGGCGCGAACGCCGCCAACTGACGGTCTCCCGCCTCCGCCCCGCCCGGCCCCCCCGGCCCCCCCGCCCGGGGCGGCGCGCCCCCCCCCCCGGCCCCCCCCCCCGCCCCCGGGGCCCGCCCCCCCCCCCCCCCGCGCCCCGCCCCCCCGACTCCCCCTCCAGGAAGCCCCTTGCGCACCAGCCCCCTGACCTTGGCCCTCGGCGCCACACTCGCCGCAGCCCTGCTCACCCCGCTCACGGCCGCCCCGGCGAACGCGGCCGCGGCCAAGTACGCCGACGACTTCAACGGCGACGGCTACCGCGACTACGCGTACGCGAGCTACAGCGCCGGACGCGGCGGCAGCGTCGCCGTCGTGTTCGGCACCCCCAGCGGCCCCGGCACCACCGTCGCCCAGCGCATCAGCCAGGCCAGCACCGGTGTACCGGGCGCCGACGAGGCCGACGACATGTTCGGCGAGGTCCGCGCGGCAGCCGACTTCGACAAGGACGGCTACGGCGACCTCGCCGTCTCGGCGCCCCACGAGGCCGGCTCCTACGGCGTCAACCAGGGCGCCGTGACCATCCTCTGGGGCTCACCGAAGGGCCTGTCCACCGGCACGACGCTGCCGAACAAGAACGCCGACTCTCACAACTCCATGGGCAAGGACCTGGCCACCGGCGACTTCAACGGCGACGGCAATCAGGACCTCGCCCTCGTCAACGGCTCGGTCACCTATGTCTACCGGGGCCCGCTGACCCGATCCGGCACCACCGGGACCGTCACCAAGCTCGACAAGGAGACGTCCTTCTACTCGACCGCCCTGATCTCCGGAAAGGTCGACGGCGACGGCAAGACCGACCTCGTGATCATCGGCGACGTGGTCACCACCGAGTACATCGCCTCCGACGCCTGGTTCGTCAAAGGCGGTTCGAGCTCGCTCACCCCCGGCAAGAGCCTCCGCCTGGAGTCCGAGAACACCAACGGGGGCAGCACCGACCGCGGCGGCGACGGTGTCATCGCCGACTTCGACAAGGACGGCTACGGCGACATCGCCATCGGCACCCCCCTCTACTCGAAGCACAAGGGCCGCGTCAGCGTCTGGAACGGCTCCTCGTCCGGCCCTTCCACCAGCACCCGCATCACCCAGTCCTCCGACGGCGTGGCGGGCACTCCTGAGAGCTACGACAACTTCGGCTGGTCGGTGTCCGCGGGGGACGTCGACGGAGACGGCTACAAGGACCTCGCCGTCGGCGTCCACGGCGAGGAGATCGGCGGCGCCGCGTACGCGGGCGGTGTCCACATCCTCAAGGGCCGGTCGAGCGGCCTCTCCGGCACCGGCTCGCAGTGGTTCGCCCGCAACAGCTCCGGCGTGCCGGGCGCCCTCACGGAGGACGACTTCTTCGGCTACCTGGTGCGGCTGCGGGACACCGACCGCGACGGCAAGGCCGACCTGCTGGTCTCGGGGAACGTCAGCTCGCTCCGGCTGCCCGGCTCGGCGAGCGGCATCACCACCACCGGCGTGACCAAGATCGCCGAGCCGCCCGTGGACGGCTACCTCCAGTGACCCCTAGGGCGACCCCGTCTTGACTGACGGGGTCGCCGCGGAGGACCCGGCCCGAGTGGTGCTGTGTACGGCGTGCTGGGGATAACTGGCGGGTTGTGGAAAACTCCGCCACTCGTTCTGGTGGACGACGCCAATGCCCCTCAGCATCTGCCGGTTCCCGTCTTACGGTCGGCGCATGGTCACAGATCACTTCCCAGGTCGGGGGACGCTCTTAGAGGAGATGCACCGCCACGTTCGGGGCGAGGCGTGCGACGAGGCCCGGGGATGAAGGGGTTTCGGCCGCAGTCCGGGTTCGTGGTGCAGGCGTATCGCTTTGCTCTGGACCCGAACGCCGCCCAGGAGCGTGTGTTGCGTTCGCATTGTGGTGCGGCGCGGGCCGCGTACAACTGGGCGGTGGGCTGGGTGACCGCCCCCTGGTGGCAGCGCAGGGCCGAAGCATCGTACGGCGTCCCCGATGCGGAACTGACCGGGTGGCGGCCGTGGTCGCTGCCCGCGCTGCGCAAGGAGTTCAACGTCGTCAAGCACACCGATCCCCGGTTCGCAGACTGGTGGGAAGAGAACTCCAAGGAGGCCTACAACACCGGGCTCGCGAACGCGTCGGCCGCGTTCGACAACTACGCCAAGTCCAAGAACGGCAAACGCAAGGGTGCCCGGATGGGTGCGCCGCGCTTCAAGTCGAAGCGGAAGGCGCGCCTGGCCTGCCGGTTCACCACCGGCACCATCCGCGTGGATGCCGACGGCCGACATGTGACACTGCCCCGTCTGGGCACGATCCGCACCCACGAAACCACGGTGAAGCTCCTCGCGCGCATCCGGGGTGGGACGGCGCGGATCCTGTCCGCGACCGTCCGCCACGAACGCGGCCGATGGTTCGTGTCCTTCCAGACCGAAGTGAAACGCGACATCCAGCGCGTCATCCGACCGGACACGGTGGTCGGGATCGATCTCGGCGTGAAGACCCTCGCGGTGATGGCCGACAGCACCGGCGAGATCCGCACCGTCGCCAACCCCCGCCACTACGACAAGGCCCTGACCCAGCTGCGGCGCGCTTCTCGCGCCGTGTCCCGGCGCCGGGGCCCCGACCGCAGGACGGGGCAGAAGCCGTCGAAGCGGTGGGAGAAGGCCAACACCCAGCGGACCAAGATCCACCACCGGGTGGCGAACCTCCGCGCGGACGCCCTGCACAAGCTCACCACCACCGTCACCCGCACGTACGGCACGGTCGTGGTCGAGGATCTCCATGTTGCCGGGATGCTCCGCAACCATCGCCTGGCCCGCCGGATCGCCGACGCCGGATTCGGCGAGATCCGCCGCCAGCTCAGCTACAAGTCCCGGCGCAACGGCTGCCGCGTCCTGGCCGCCGACCGCTGGTATCCCTCCTCCAAGACCTGTTCCGGGTGCGGTGCGGTGAAAGCCAAGCTGCCGCTGCACATCCGGACCTACACATGCGATGCCTGCGGCCTGGTCATCGACCGGGACGCCAACGCCGCACTCAACCTCGCCGCACTCGCGGCCACCGCAGTAACTGGTACCGGAGTGGCCGGAGACCAGGACACCGCACAGCCGGTGTCGAAGCCTCGTGGAGCCGACCGCAAGACCCGCACCACCCGCACCACCCGCACCCGCCGCAAGGCGGGGCCGGGGCGGGCAGGTGGCGCAACCCTGCCGCACCAACGGCAGACAGAAACGAGAGACCGTACTCAAGCCCAAGCCCTCACGCTCTGGTGACGAGACGGACCTTCCGGGCCGAAATGCCCGGGATGCCGAGACCTGACTACGGACTCGGCAACGGATGTCACAGCTCAGCCGCAATGCGGGACCCGGTCCCCCGGGCTCGGCACCGGGCCGTCGAAACCAGGTACGTTCGACTACGTGGCTGGATTCAGGAACGGACGCGGCCGGGACAACCGCGAAGCGCCGCAGCAAGGGCACCCCCCGCACGCCCCGTACGGACAACCGCAGCAGCAGTACCCGCAGCAGCCGTACGGGCAACCGCAGCAGGCGCCTCAGCAGCAGTGGCCCCAGGGCGGCGGGCACGGCGAGCCGGAGTACTTCGGCGGCGGCGGCCACGACCCGTACGCGGCGAACAACCCGGGCCACACGCAGGCCTTCTCGGTGCACGAGGACCCGTACAACCAGGGCGCCACGTACCAGGCGGGCGCGGCCCCGGCGGGCCCCGTCGGCCCCCGCCTGCACTGGAAGGAACTCCTCTCCGGAGTCGTCCTGCGCCCCAACCAGACGTACCTCCAGATGCGGGACTACGCGATGTGGGGCCCCGCCCTCGTCGTGACCTTCGTCTACGGTCTGCTCGCGATCTTCGGCTTCGACGGAGCCCGCGAGGACGTGATCAACGCGACGATGTCGTCGGCGATCCCCTACGTCCTGACCACCGGCGTCGCCGTCACGATCAGCTTCTTCATCCTCGGCGTCGTCACGCACACCCTGGCCCGCCAGCTCGGCGGCGACGGCGCGTGGCAGCCCACGGTCGGCCTGTCCATGCTGATCGCCTGCCTGACGGACGCCCCGCGTCTGGTCGTCGGCATGTTCCTCGGCGGCGACGAGATGTTCGTGCAGCTGCTCGGCTGGGCCACCTGGCTGGCCGCCGGCGCCCTGCTGACCTCGATGGTCTCCAAGTCCCACGACCTCCCCTGGCCGAAGGCCCTGGCCGCGTCCGCGATCCAGCTGATCGCCCTGCTGTCGATCATCAAGCTGGGCACAGTACATCTGTGTCATAAAAAAAACAGTCGCTGCCCACGAATATGGGTGT
>NZ_JBHYTK010000143.1:0-3545 GCF_042749255.1 Streptomyces sp. NPDC059524
TGTCCGAGGGGGGACTTGAACCCCCACGCCCGATAAAGGGCACTAGCACCTCAAGCTAGCGCGTCTGCCATTCCGCCACCCGGACAAGGTGTCTGCCGCCTGTTTGCGGGGTGTTCCCCGCGGCGACATGGACAACAATACCAAGGTTTCGGAGTGCCTTTCACCTGCGTATCCGCCCGGGCGGACGACACCGCCTAGAGTCTCACCATGAGTGACGTGACAATCACGCAACGTCGAGGAAAGGTACGCCGACCTCGGATGTTGTCCCCGCTGCGGGAGCATCTGCGGGACACCTTCTGGTTCGCCCCGACCGCGGCGATGGTGCTGGTGTGGCTGGTGTGGATGCTCGCCGCCGCGCTCGACGGAGTGATCGTGGAGTCGCTCCAGGACAGCGGGGACTACGACGCGGTCAAGGACCTGATGAGCGTCGCGGACGACGCGAAGACGGTCGTGACGACGATCAGCTCCGCGATGATGACCTTCATCGGTGTCGTGTTCAGCATCTCGCTGGTGGCGGTGCAGATGGCGTCGGGGCAGCAGACGCCCCGCGTGGTGCGGCTCTTCGTCCGCAGCCGGATCACGAAGGCGACCTTCGCCGTCTTCCTGGCCACCTTCCTGCTGTCCCTGCTGGTCCTGACCTCGTTCGAGAGCGAGGAGGACCCGCGGCTCGTGACGATGGTGCCGTTCCTGGAGGCGCTGCTCACCCTCGTACTGGTGGGCCTGAGTCTCCTTCTCTTCGTGATGTACGTGAACTCGACGCTGCGGATGCTGCGCGTCGGGCACGTCATCGACCGGGTCACGGCGGAGGCCTTCCGCGTCGTGGCCCGCATGCCGTACGTGGAGGGAGGCAGCCCCGCGCTCGGTCCCGAGGAAGGGGATCCGGCGGAGGGTCTCGCGCCGGAGACGGGGCGGGTGGCCTACCGCGGCCGGGCCGGGGTGCTGCGGGACGTGAACATCGCGCGTCTCGTGCACGCCGCCCGCCGGCAGGGCGTCGTACTCAGGGTGCTGCCGGGGATCGGCGACTTCGTCGTGCCGGGCACGCCGCTGCTCGCCGTGCACGGTGGAGCCGCGCCGTCGCAGCGGGCGCTGGGGCGGTGCGTGTCGGTGGGCGTCGAGCGCACTTTCCACCAGGACCTGGGCTTCGGTCTGCGGGTCCTCGCGGACATCGCGCTGCGCGCCCTGTCGCCGGCGGTGAACGATCCGACGACCGCCGTGCAGTCCCTCGACCGCATCGTGCAGTTCCTCGCGGCGCTGGGCCGGCGGCCGCTGGTCGAGCTCCGGTACACGGACCGCGGCGGAGCCGTCCGGCTCGTCCAGCCGGTACCGCGCTGGGACGAGCTGGTCGACCTCGCGTTCACCGAGATCCGCACCTGCGCCACCGGGAGCCCGCAGGTCGTCCGGCGGATGTTCGCCGCCTTCGACGACCTCCTCGCACTGGTACCCGAGGAACGCCGCGCCCCGCTGCTGCGACACCGCGAACTCCTGCTCCAGGGGGTGGAGCGCACGGTGCCGACCTCCGCCGACCGGACCTTCGCCCTGCGGCCCGACCGTCAGGGCATCGGCTGAGCGGCGCGGCGACGCGGGGCCTTGAGGCCAAGGTGAGGCAGGGCAAGGCAGGGCGAGGCAGGGGGCCCGGGAGCGCGGGCCCCCGCCTCCGGCCGGCGCGGCGACGGCACGGGCACGCGGCCCGCGCCGCGCCCACGCCGCTCCGGCCCGGTACCGGTCGGGACGTCAGGTCAGGGCGTCAGGCTCACGCCACCAGGTCAGGACATCGGGTCAGGGCATCAAGTGGTACTCCGGGAAGTTCCCGGGCAGGCGTTCGCCGGCCGGGCCCTCGGTGACGGCCCGGACGAGCAGCTCGCCGCCGACGAACGCGCCGCGCCACGACGCTCCGAACCCGCCGAACAGCTCGTCCCGGTCCCCGCGCGAGCGCGCCTTGCCCTGCCCGACCTTGAACGCCCGGATCTGCGGGGCGAGCCGGGCGAAGGTCCCCGGATCGTCGGTGGAGAGCGTCGCCACGAGCGCCCCGTTCGACGCGTTCATGGCCGCGAGCAGCTCCGCCTCGGTGTCGACCAGGACGATGGTGTCGACCGGGCCGAAGGGTTCGGCGTGGTGCAGGGGTGAGGACGGTGGCGGTCCGAGCAGCGTGACGGGGTGGACGTAGGCGCTGGTGTCCTGGCCGGGCAGGAATCGGCCGGGGTCCGCGCTCGCCCGGTGCAGCGGCACGGCTCCGCGGTCGATGGCCTCGCCGACCTGGTCGGTGAGCTCCTTGGCCTTCGCGGCGTTGATGAGCGGCCCGAAGTCGAGGTCCGGGTAGGGGTCGGAAGGGTCCGCGACCGCGAGGGGGTGGCCGACGCGCAGGGTGCGTACGGCGGGCAGGTACGCGTCGAGGAACGCGTCGAACGCCTCGCGCTGGACGACGAACCGGGGGTAGGCGGTGCAGCGCTGCTTCCCGTAGTCGAACAGCTTGGGGATCGCGGCCGTCAGGCCGGCCCAGTCCGTGTGGTTCCAGATGCCCCAGGTGTTGAGTCCTTCCTGTTCGAGGATGTGCCGCTTGCCGAGGTCGGCGACGGCCGTCGCGACGGCCGCGCCGGTGTCGCGTCCGCCGACGAAGGAGACGCAGCCGATCTCCGGCGCCCGCACGAGCGCCTCGGACAGCTGGCCGCCGCTGCCGCTGACGAGCGTGACGGGGATGCCCTCGCGGGCGGCGAGGGCGCAGGCCAGGGTGAGGCAGGCGACGCCGCCGTCGGTCGGGGTCTTGGCGATCACCGCATTGCCCGCGAGGGCCTGTACCAGCAATGCGTGAACGAGCACGCTCATCGGATAGTTCCAGCTCGCGATGTTGGACACCGGGCCGGGCAGCGGGGTGCGGCCGTCGAGCATTGTGTCGATGCCGTCCACGTACCAGCGGACGCCGTCGACGGCCCGGTCGACGTCGGCCATGGCCAGGCGCCAGGGCTTGCCGATCTCCCAGACCAGCAACAGCGCGAGCAGTTCGCGGTGTTCGGCGAGGGCGTCGAGCGTGGCGGCGACGCGGGCCCGGCGCTCGGGCAGCGGGACGTGCCGCCAGGCGCGGTGCTGGTCGAGCGAGGCGCGGACGGCGCGGTGGGCGGCTTCGGCGTCCAGGCGCGGAGGGCCGGCGACGGGGCGGCCGTCGACCGGGCTGGTGGCGGGCAGGGGCAGGCCGTCGGGCTGCCAGCCGCCCTGCCAGAGGTTGAGGACGCGGTCGTCGCGGAAGGCCTCGGGGGCGACGGCGAGGCAGCGCCGCCAGGCGTCGTCCCAGGACGTTCCGGCTTTCAGGGTGGTCGGGGCGGCGGGCGTGGAGAGGGTGGTGGTGGCCATTCTTCGGTCTCCGCTCACGGTGCACAGTCGGGGCGGGGGACGTCTCATGGCGTGCGGGCGAGACATCGCTGGATGGGTGTACGTGTGGGGGCGGGGGCCGGGAGGTGCCCGCTCGGCACCTCCCGGCGGGGGGGGGGGCGGGGGGCGGGTGGGGGGGGGGCGGGGGAGGCCCAGCCGGTGTCGTTAAAACAAAACCCACACCC
>NZ_JBHYTK010000143.1:3555-11016 GCF_042749255.1 Streptomyces sp. NPDC059524
GGCGCGCGCGCGCGCGCCGCGCGGGGGGGGGGGCGGGGGGGGGGGGCGGCCCGCGCGCCGCCCCCCCCGGCCTCCAGAGCCTCCTTCTTGGCCCGGGCGGTGCCGGACGAGCCGGAGACGATCGCGCCGGCGTGGCCCATGGTCTTGCCCTCGGGCGCGGTGAACCCGGCGATGTAGGCGACGACGGGCTTGGTGACGTGGTCGCGTACGTACGCCGCGGCCCGTTCCTCGGCGTCGCCGCCGATCTCGCCGATGAGCACGACGAGTTCGGTCTCCGGATCGTTCTCGAAGGCTTCGAGGCAGTCGATGTGGGTGGTGCCGATGACGGGGTCGCCGCCGATGCCGACGCAGGTGGTGAAACCGATGTCGCGCAGCTCGTACATGAGTTGGTAGGTGAGCGTGCCCGACTTGGAGACGAGGCCGATGCGGCCGGTCTTGGTGATGTCGGCCGGGATGATGCCGGCGTTGGACTGTCCGGGGCTGATCAGGCCGGGGCAGTTGGGGCCGATGACGCGGGTGCCCTGGCGGCGCGCGTGGGCGTGGAAGGCGACGGCGTCGTGGACGGGGATGCCCTCGGTGATGACGACGGCGAGCGGGATGCCCGCGTCGGCCGCTTCGAGGACGGCGGCCTTGGCGAAGGCGGGCGGGACGAAGACGACGCTGACGTCGGCTCCGGTGGCCCGCATGCCCTCGGCGACGCTGCCGAAGACGGGGACGGCGCGGTCGTCGAAGTCGACGGTGCTGCCGGCCTTGCGGGGGTTGACCCCGCCGACCACGTCGGTGCCCGCGGCCAGCATGCGCCGGGTGTGCTTCATGCCCTCGGCCCCGGTCATGCCCTGGACGAGGACCTTGCTCTCTTTGGTGAGATAGATGGCCATGTCCGTGCTCCTTGGAGAGTGGGTCCTTAGTGGGAGACGGCCAGGTCCGCGGCGTGCTGTGCGGCGCCGTCCATGGTCGTGGCCTGCTGGACGAGGGGGTGGGCGCGTTCGTCGAGGATGGCGCGGCCTCGGGCGGCGTTGTTGCCGTCGAGGCGGACGACGAGCGGTTTGGTGAGGCGGACGGTGTCGAGGGCCTTGACGATGCCGTCGGCGACGGCGTCGCAGGCGGTGATGCCGCCGAAGACGTTGACGAAGACGGACCGGACGGCTGGGTCGGAGAGGATGACGTTGAGGCCGTCGGCCATGGTCTGGGCGGAGGCGCCGCCGCCGATGTCGAGGAAGTTGGCGGGGCGTGCGCCGCAGCCGGCGACGACGTCGAGGGTGGACATGACGAGCCCCGCGCCGTTACCGATGATGCCGACCTCGCCGTCGAGCTTCACGTAGTTGAGGCCTTTGGACGCCGCCTCGGCCTCGAGGGGGTCCTCGTGGGCGACTTCGCTCGCGCCCCAGCGTTCGCGCCGGAAGCGGGCGTTGTCGTCGAGGGTGACCTTGCCGTCGAGCGCGAGGATCTGCCCCTGCGCGGTGCGCACGAGGGGGTTCACCTCGACGAGGACGGCGTCCTCGCGGGTGAGGACGCCCCACAGTCGTACGAGGACGTCGGCGGTCTGTGCCGGCAGTCCGGCCGCCGCGGCGATCTCGGCGGCCTTGGCGCCGGTCACGCCCTCCGCGGGGTCGACGGGGATACGGGCGACGGCCTCGGGCCGGGTCGCGGCCACCTCCTCGATGTCCATGCCGCCCTCGGCGGAGGCGATGGCGAGGAAGGTGCCGGCCGCGCGGTCGAGCACGTAGGAGACATAGAACTCTGCCTCTATGTCGACGGGTTGGGCCAGCATGACGCTGCGCACGGTGTGACTCTTGATGTCCATGCCGAGGATCTGACGTGCCGTGAGTTCGGCGGCGGCCGGGTCGGCGGCGAGCTTGACGCCACCCGCCTTGCCGCGGCCGCCGGTCTTCACCTGCGCCTTGACGACGACGCGGCCGCCGAGCCTGCGGGCGATCTCCCGGGCCCCCGTGGCGGACGTGGTGACCTCGGCCCGGGGCACCAAGATGCCGTGTTCCTCGAAGAGTTCCCTTGCCTGGTGTTCGTACAGGTCCATTCCGGCTCCTGACTCGAAAGTGCCGCACGCCCCCTGGACACCACCCACCGGATGCGGGATAACAAGGTTCATACAGTATTCGTCGACTGTATGCAATGTACGAGCGACGCACGAGAACCCGTGCCTCAGTCGTGCTCGGCGCGGCTCACGGTGTCGCTCCAATCCCCTAGGAAGGGACGGGACTTCGCCATGCCCCAGTCCAATGCGGACAACGGCCAGGAGCAGATCTCAGGTGGGCATCTGGTCGCCAAGGCACTCAAGGCGGAGGGTGTGGAGGTCATCTACACCCTCTGCGGCGGCCACATCATCGACATCTACGACGGCTGCGTCGACGAGGGCATCGAAGTCGTCGACGTACGTCACGAGCAGGTCGCCGCGCACGCCGCCGACGGTTACGCGCGGCTGACCGGCAAGCCCGGCTGCGCCGTGGTGACGGCGGGCCCGGGCACCACGGACGCCGTCACCGGTGTCGCCAACGCCTTCCGGGCCGAGTCACCGATGCTGCTCATCGGCGGCCAGGGCGCTCACACACAGCACAAGATGGGGTCGCTGCAGGACCTGCCGCACGTCGACATGATGACGCCCATCACCAAGTTCGCCGCGACCGTGCCGGACACCGCGCGGGCGGCCGACATGGTGTCCATGGCGTTCCGCGAGTGCTACCACGGGGCTCCCGGTCCGTCTTTCCTGGAGATCCCGCGCGACGTCCTGGACGCCAAGGTGCCCGTCGAGAAGGCGCGCGTGCCCGAGGCCGGCCGCTATCGCGCCTCCACGCGCTCGGCCGGCGACCCCGACGCGATCGAGAAGCTCGCCGACCTGCTGGTCCACTCGGAGAAGCCGGCGATCCTGCTCGGCGGCCAGGTGTGGACGACCCGCGCCACCGAGTCGGCCATCCAGCTGGTGCGCACCCTCAACGTGCCCGCCTACATGAACGGCGCCGGACGAGGCACCCTGCCGCCCGGCGACCCGCACCACTTCCAGCTGTCGCGCCGCTACGCGTTCTCCAACGCGGACCTCATCATCATCGTCGGCACGCCCTTCGACTTCCGCATGGGCTACGGCAAGCGGCTCTCCCCCGACGCGACCGTGGTGCAGATCGACCTCGACTACCGCACGGTCGGCAAGAACCGCGACATCGACCTCGGCATCGTCGGCGACGCGAACCTCGTCCTCAAGCAGGTCACCGAGGCCGCCTCCGGGCGCGTCAACGGGGGCGCGGCCAAGCGCAAGGAGTGGCTCGACGAGCTGCGCGCCGCCGAGCAGACGGCCCTGGAGAAGCGACTGCCGAACCTGCGCTCCGACGCCTCCCCCATCCACCCGTACCGGCTCGTCAGCGAGATCAACGACTTCCTCACCGAGGACTCGATCTACATCGGCGACGGCGGCGACATCGTCACCTTCTCCGGCCAGGTCGTACAGCCCAAGTCGCCCGGCCACTGGATGGACCCCGGACCGCTCGGCACCCTCGGCGTCGGCATCCCCTTCGTGCTCGCGGCCAAGCAGGCACGGCCCGACAAGGAGGTCGTGGCGCTCTTCGGCGACGGCGCGTTCTCCCTGACCGGCTGGGACTTCGAGACGCTGGTGCGCTACGACCTCCCCTTCGTCGGCATCGTCGGCAACAACTCCTCGATGAACCAGATCCGGTACGGCCAGAAGGCCAAGTACGGCGAGGAGCGCGAGCGCGTCGGCAACACCCTCGGGGACGTCCACTACGACAAGTTCGCCCAGATGCTGGGCGGTTACGGCGAGGAGGTCCGCGACCCCGCCGACATCGGCCCGGCCCTGCGCCGCGCCCGCGAGTCCGGCAAGCCGTCCCTCATCAACGTGTGGGTCGATCCGGACGCGTACGCCCCCGGAACCATGAACCAGACCATGTACAAGTAGTGAGGTGCCCGGGAAATGACATCCGCGACCAAGGCTCTCGAAGGCATCCGCGTCCTCGACATGACCCACGTCCAGTCGGGCCCCTCCGCCACCCAGATCCTCGCGTGGCTCGGCGCCGACGTGGTCAAGCTGGAGGCACCGTCCGGCGACATCACGCGCAAGCAGCTGCGTGACCTCCCCGACGTCGACTCCCTCTACTTCACGATGCTCAACTGCAACAAGCGGAGCATCACCCTCAACACCAAGTCGGAGCGCGGCAAGGAGCTGCTCACCGAGCTGATCCGCCGCTCCGACGTGATGGTCGAGAACTTCGGCCCCGGCGCCGTCGACCGCATGGGCTTCACCTGGGACCGCATCCAGGAGATCAACCCGCGCATCGTCTACGCCTCCATCAAGGGCTTCGGCGAGGGCCCGTACACCAACTTCAAGGCGTACGAGGTCGTCGCGCAGGCCATGGGCGGCTCCATGGCGACCACCGGCTTCGAGGACGGACCGCCGCTCGCGACCGGCGCCCAGATCGGCGACTCCGGCACCGGCATCCACGCCGTCGCCGGCATCCTGGCCGCCCTCTTCCAGCGGGAGAGCACCGGGCGCGGCCAGCGGGTCAACGTGGCCATGCAGCACGCCGTCCTGAACCTGTGCCGGGTCAAGCTGCGCGACCAGCAGCGGCTCGCGCACGGCCCGCTGGCCGAGTACCCGAACGAGGACTTCGGCGACGAGGTGCCGCGCTCGGGCAACGCCTCCGGCGGCGGCCAGCCCGGCTGGGCCGTGAAGTGTGCGCCGGGCGGCCCGAACGACTACGTGT
This sequence comes from Streptomyces sp. NPDC059524, assembly GCF_042749255.1. Classification (NCBI taxonomy): domain Bacteria; kingdom Bacillati; phylum Actinomycetota; class Actinomycetes; order Kitasatosporales; family Streptomycetaceae; genus Streptomyces; species Streptomyces sp. NPDC059524. The sequence goes on from NZ_JBHYTK010000143.1 coordinate 8,280, forward strand.
ACGTCATCGTGCAGCCCGTGGGCTGGCAGCCGCTGAGCGCCCTCATAGGACGCCCGGAGCTCGCCGACGACCCCGAGTGGGCGACGCCCGAGTCCAGGCTGCCGAAGCTCAACAAGATGTTCCAGCTCATCGAGGAGTGGTCCTCGACGCTCCCCAAGTGGGAGGTCCTGGAGAAGCTCAACGCGCACAACATCCCGTGCGGCCCGATCCTCTCCACCAAGGAGATCATCGAGGACGCCTCCCTCGTGGCGAACGACATGGTCGTCGAGGTCCCGCACCCGCAGCGCGGCTCCTTCACGACCGTCGGCTCCCCACTCAAGCTCTCCGACTCCCCCGTGGACATCACCAGTTCGCCCCTTCTCGGTGAGCACAACGAGGAGGTCTTCGTCGGCGAACTCGGCCTCGGGGACGAGGAACTGCGTCTGCTCAAGTCGAACGGAGTGATCTGATTGATGGCCGAGGACCGGACGCTGACGGTGCGGGCGCTGCTCGACACCGTGCGGGCCGAGGGGCGCACGGCGCTCACCGCTCCGGAGGGCAAGGTGATCGCCGACGCGTACGGGATCGCCGTCCCCGGTGAGGAGCTGGCGACGGACGTGGACGCGGCCGTCGCGGCGGCGGCCCGCTTCGGCAAGCCCGTCGTGCTGAAGATCGTCTCCCCCGACATCCTGCACAAGACCGACGCCAGCGGTGTAGTGGTCGGTGTGGAGGGCGCGGCCGCGGTACGCGAGGCGTTCTGCCGGATCGTGAAGAACGCGCGGGCCTACGCGCCGGACGCCCGGGTCGAGGGCGTCCAGGTGCAGGAGCTGCTGCCGACGGGGGCCGACTCGCAGGAGGTCATCGTCGGGGCCGTCACCGACCCCACCTTCGGCAAGGTCGTCGCCTTCGGGCTGGGCGGCGTGCTCGTGGAGGTGCTGAAGGACATCACCTTCCGGCTCGCCCCCGTGGACCCCGACGAGGCGCTCGGGATGCTGGACTCCATCGGCGCGGCGGAGGTGCTGCGCGGGGTGCGGGGCGCCCGGGGCGTGGACCGGTGGGCGCTCGCCGAGCAGATCAGGCGGGTCTCCCAACTGGTCACGGACTTCCCGGAGATCGCGGAGGTGGACCTCAACCCGGTGATCGCCACGCCGGAGGGCGCCGTCGCAGCGGACATCCGGGTGATCCTCGCCGAGGGCGCGCCCCGACCGCGCCGCACGTACACGCGCGAGCAGATCCTGGCGTCCATGAAGCGGCTCATGCAGCCGCGCTCGGTGGCCGTGATCGGCGCGTCCAACGAACAGGGCAAGATCGGCAACTCGGTGATGCGCAACCTCATCGACGGCGGGTTCTCCGGTGAGATCCATCCGGTGAACCCCAAGGCCGATGACATTCTGGGCCGCAAGGCGTACAAGAGTGTCACGGACGTGCCCGGTGAGGTGGATGTGGCGGTCTTCGCGATCCCCGCCAAGTTCGTGGCCGCGGCCTTGGAGGAGGTGGGGCGCAAGGGCATACCGAACGCGGTGCTGATCCCGTCCGGCTTCGCCGAGACCGGCGAGCACGAACTCCAGGCGGAGATCGTGGCCATCGCCGAACGCCACGGGGTGCGCCTGCTCGGCCCGAACATCTACGGCTACTACTCGACGTGGCAGGACCTGTGCGCCACGTTCTGCACGCCGTACGACGTGAAGGGCGGGGTGGCGCTGACCTCGCAGTCCGGCGGCATCGGGATGGCGATCCTGGGCTTCGCGCGGACGACGAAGACGGGCGTCTCGGCGATCGTCGGGCTCGGCAACAAGTCGGACCTGGACGAGGACGACCTGCTCACCTGGTTCGGCGAGGACCCCAACACGCAGTGCATCGCCATGCACCTGGAGGACCTCAAGGACGGGCGCGCCTTCGTGGAGGCCGCGCGTGCGACCGTCCCCAAGAAGCCCGTCGTCGTGCTCAAGGCCGGACGCACGGCCGCCGGCGCGAAGGCCGCCGGCTCGCACACCGGCGCGCTGGCGGGCGACGACGCCGTGTACGACGACATCCTGCGGCAGGCCGGAGTCATCCGGGCCCCGGGCCTGAACGACATGCTGGAGTACGCGCGGGCCCTGCCCGTGCTGCCGACGCCGCAGGGCGACAACGTCGTGATCATCACGGGGGCGGGCGGATCGGGCGTGCTGCTCTCGGACGCGGTGACCGACAACGGGCTGCGGCTGATGGAGATCCCGGACGACCTCGACGCGGCCTTCCGGCAGTTCATCCCGCCGTTCGGAGCCGCGGGCAACCCCGTGGACATCACGGGCGGCGAGCCGCCGTCGACGTACGAGGCGACGATCCGCCTCGGGCTCGAGGACCCGCGCATCCACGCACTCGTGCTGGGCTACTGGCACACCATCGTCACCCCTCCCATGGTCTTCGCGGAGGTAACGGCCCGCGTCGTCGAGGAGTTCCGCGAGCGCGGGATCGAGAAGCCGGTCGTCGCGTCGCTGGCCGGGGACGTCGAGGTCGAGGAGGCGTGCCAGTACCTCTTCGACCGCGGGGTGGTCGCGTACCCGTACACGACCGAGAAGCCGGTCTCGGTGCTCGGGGCCAAGTACCGGTGGGCCCGTGCGGCAGGGCTGTTGGGGGGCGGTCGATGAGGTGAGGGATGTCGGGTGGGGGGGGCGCGGGGCGCGCCCGCCCCGCCCCCGCCGCCGCGCCGCCCAAACACAATTATAGATGGGGGGGGGGGGGGCGGTTATCAGCGATAGCTGAGGTCGGAGAGTGCGAT
>NZ_JBHYTK010000143.1:11026-14056 GCF_042749255.1 Streptomyces sp. NPDC059524
TTTGGTTTGTGTGTGTTGTTTTTTTTGTGTGTGGTGTGTGGTGGTGGGTGGGTGTGTGTGTGTGTGTTTGTTGTGGTGTTGGGGGGGGGGGGGGGGGGGGCGCCCGCCCCCCCCCCCCAGGACCCGTGCGCACACGAAAGCAATTTGGACAGGGGGCGCTGGCCAGATCTTTCGACGCAAGGGATGCGACCGTCATGACCGCAACCGAACTGTCAAGTTCCGTCCCTTACAGGGAGGTGACGGACGCCAACGGCCGGGTCTACCGGGTTGGCGAGCGCGACATCGACATCATGGGGCGCAAGCGCAAGTGGATGGTGATCCTGCCCTGGGTGGGCATGATGGGGATCTCTTCCGCCGAGTACGCGTTCGCGTCCGCAGAGGACACTCTGCACACCGCGCACAGCTGGAACAGTCAGCACATCTTCTGGATGATGACGGTCTGGGTCTTCTTCCAGGCCGCGGTCGCCTTCCCGGCGGGAAGGCTGCGTGAGAGCGGCAGGCTGCCGGCCCGCTGGGCCATGATGCTCGGCGCGCTGGGCACGCTGCTCGGCTATCTGTCCCTCGCCTTCGCGCCGCACGTTGTGTTCGCCTACATAGGCTTCAGCGTCTTCAGCGGCATGGGCGCCGGCATGGTGTACGCCACGTGCGTCAACATGGTCGGCAAGTGGTATCCGGAGCGCAGGGGCGGCAAGACGGGCTTCGTGAACGGCGGATTCGCCTACGGCTCCGTGCCGTTCGTGTTCCTGTTCACCGGCTTCATGGACCTGACCAACTTCCGCTGGGTGCTGGTCTCCGTGGGTCTGCTCCTGGCCACGATGGTCGCGACCGCCGGCTTCTTCTTCCGGGACCCGCCGAAGAACTGGTGGCCCGCCGAGATCGACCCGCTGCATCCCCCGGAGGACCCGCGGGCCCGGCGTTCACTGCAGAAGAACCCTCCGGCGGTGAAGCAGTACACCCCCATGGAGGCGTGGCGGACGGGCCGGGTCGCCCTGATGTGGTTCTGCCTGGCGTGTACCTCCGGCGTGAACATCTTCGGCATCGCCTTCCAGGTGGACATCGGAAAGGAGGCCGGTTTCGCGGGCGGGATCGTGGCGACAGCGATGTCGCTCAAGGCGGTCGTCAACGGCACCGGGCGCGGTGTCATCGGCTGGCTCTCCGACCGGTACGGCCGCAAGCAGTGTCTGCTCGCGGTCTGCGTCATTCTGGGCGCCGCCCAGTTCGGCATTCTCTGGTCGGCGCAGGAACAGCACCTTGCGTTCTTCCTGATCTTCTCCGCGATCTCCGGGTTCGGCGGCGGTGCCATCTTCCCGATGTTCGCGGCGCTCACCGCCGACTACTTCGGTGAGAACAACAACGCGACGAACTACGGGATGGTCTACAGCTCCAAGCTCGTCTCCGGTCTGGGTGCGGGCATGGGCTCGATGGTCGTCGCGGCGTGGGGGCATTCGGGTGCCTTCATCCTGGCCGGCTGCATCTCGTTCTTCGCGGGAATCGTCGCGATCTTCCTGTCACCGCCCGGGCGGCCCAAGTCCCGTGACGTCCGCCCCAATCCGCAACCGCTCGGTGAGGAGATGGCCTGATATGACGGCGGAGCCCATCGCCGCAGGAACACACGCGTCGGAGTACGGCGCGGGGTACGAAGAGATCACCGACGAGAACGGCCGCGTCTATCGCGTCGGCGAGACGGACCGCGACATCCTCGGCCATTCCCGGAAATTCATGGTGTACCTGCCGTGGATCGCGATGATGGCCATCAGCGTGTCCGAGTACGCGTACGGCTCGGCGGAGGACACGCTGTCCAGCGCTCACAGCTGGACGCAGTCCAACACCTTCTGGATTCTCAGCGTCTGGGTGTTCTTCCAGGCGGGCATCGCCTTCCCGGCCGGCTGGCTGCGCGAGAAGGGCATCATGACGGCGCGGCGGGCCATGTCCATCGGCTCCTTTCTGTGCCTGCTCGGCTTTCTCGCACTGTCCCATCTGAGCAATGTGTGGCTGGCCATCATCGGGTTCGGTGTCATCGGCGGCCTGGGTTCCGGGCTCGTCTACTCGACGTGCATCAACATGGTCGGGAAGTGGTATCCGGAACGAAAGGGCGGCCGCACCGGATTCGTCAACGGCGGATTCGCGTACGGGTCGTTGCCGTTCATCTTCATCTTCAACTACGGCTTCGACACGTCGAACTACCACCGCGTCCTGGACATGATCGGCGCCTATGTTCTCGTCGTGGTGCTGGTCTGCGCCTTCTTCTTCAAGGACCCGCCGAAGAACTGGTGGCCCTCGGACATCGACCCACTCGTGACCTCGGGTTCCGGGAAGAGTGCTCGGTCGCTCGCCAAGAATCCGCCCGCGGTACGGCAGTTCACACCGAAGGAAGCCATCAGGACGGGAATGCTGCCGCTGATGTGGCTCAGTCTGGTGCTGACGGCCGGGGTGTCGATCTTCGGCATCTCGTTCCAGGTCGACTTCGCCAAGGAGGTCGGGTTCGGGCCCCTCGTGGCGGCGTCCTCGATGGGCGTGATGGCCGTCATCAACGGGGTGGGGCGCGCGGTAGTCGGCTGGATGTCGGACATCATGGGCCGCAAGCTCAGCCTGGTGTTCGTCATCGTCGTCCTGGGGCTCGCCCAGTTCGGCGTCATCTGGGCGGGCGACATCCGCAGCGAAGGGCTGTTCCTGGTCTTCGCGTTCCTCTCCGGATTCGGCGGCGGCGCCTTCTATCCGATGTTCGCGGCTCTGACGCCGGACTATTTCGGCGAGAACTACAACGCCACGAACTACGGGCTCGTCTACAGCGGGAAGCTCATCAGCGGCCTGTTCGGCGGCGGCCTCGGCTCGATGGTGGTCGCCGCGTGGGGGTACAACGGGGCGTACGCGCTGGCCGGCGGCATCTCGATGGTGGCCGCCGCGGTGGCGCTGCTCCTGAAACAGCCGGGGCGAACCGGCACGGTCTAGTGCGCACGCATCTCAGTCACACATGAGTGGGGGCCGGCCCCCGCCGCCGCCGCCCCCCGGCTGCGCCGCACCGCGAAGGCC
>NZ_JBHYTK010000143.1:14066-20642 GCF_042749255.1 Streptomyces sp. NPDC059524
CGGCCACATCGGCCGGGCCCCACTCATGTGCTGGCGGGCGTCAGTGCCGCTTGCGCAGCGCCGCCATGTTGTCGTAGCCGGTCTTCGCGTACTTCAGCGACTGGCCGAGGTCGGTGCCGCTGGGCGCGTTGTCCTGTTCGACCATCGGGTTGTGGTAGTTCTTCCGGCCGACGCGGCTGAAGAACGTCGTGTAGTCGATGACGCCCTCGCCGAAGGGAACCATGTCGTAGCCCATGCCGTTGGTGTCGTTGCGGGTGCCGTCCTTGGCGTGGAACAGCGGATAGCGCTTGTTGTGGGCGCGGACCAGGGCCGCCGGGTCGAAGACGTTCTCCTGCTGCGAGCCGTCGTGCGCGGTGTAGGTGTGGAACTTGTACTGGGCGACGTGCGCCCAGAAGATGTCCATCTCGAGCCACACCGTGCGCGGGTCGCTGACCTGGAGGAAGTACTCCAGCTTGCGGATGCCGGAGCTGCGCGTCGGCCGGCCCTGGGCGTCGAGCGGACCGCCGTCGAGCAGGAAGCCGTACGCGGCGTCGTGGTTGTGGGTGTAGAGCTTGAGGCCCGCCCGGTGCGCGATCTCGCCGAGCGCGTTCCACTTGTCGGCGGCGACGTCCCAGTCCGCCTTGTACGAGCTGCCGGTGGGGTCGCCGCCGGTGCCCATGTGGTCCATGCCGAGGATGTTGGCGATCTCGAGGTGCTTCTTGAACGTGTCGATGTCGGACGTGCTGAGCGGCCAGGACGACGGGATGAAGCCGTGGTTGCCCTGGGCCCGCAGCCCGTACTCGTCGAGCCAGCCGCGCAGCAGCTTGGCGCCGGCGACGGATTCCAGGTTCGCGCCGCCGGGCGCGTTGGCGTGCTGGCCGTACCCGGCGAACTCGACCTGCTTGTAGCCGTAGCGGGCCAGTTCCTTGAACACCTCGCGGAAACCGCTGGGCAGGTCGCTGGAGAGCGGGTCGCGGCCGGTCGCGTCGCGAACGGTGTAGAGGATGATGCCGCGCTTGTGCGCGGGCACCAGGTCCTGCCCCTTGCCGTCGCCCTCGCTCTCGCCCGGGATCCGGTTCCCGGCCTGGGCGAAGGAGGGTGCGGCGCCGAGGACCGGGGCGGCTATCGCGCCTGCGGCGACGGCGGTGCAGGTGCTGAGGAAGCGGCGGCGGTTGATGCCGAGGCGGGCTCTGAGGGCCTCGTCGGCGGGGGTCTCGCGGAAGTCGGTCACGGGGGTGCCTCTCGTCGGGGTGCGGATCCTCGAAGTCCGGAACTTCGAGCTGCGGAGTGTCGAGGTGCGGGTCGGATGCCACTGGCGCGTTGTCAGTGACGTGTGCTTCACTCTCTGTAACTGCTCCTGGTCAGGAGGGCTTCAGGCCCGCCAGATCCAGCAGCAGGGCTTTCACATCGGTGGCCGCGACACGGCCGGGGAACGCATGGGGGGTGGAGCTGATGATGAGCGGACCGTCGTCGTCGCTCGCGGGGAGGCGGCCGTGGCTGCCACGAAGAGGTGAGGGGTCCAGAGGCACGACCGCCATCCGGTAGCGCATGCCGAGCTTCTTGCGGGCGAGCGCTCCGGCGGCCTTGACCTTGACGTAGGGGTCGAGGGGGTCCATGAACAGCTCGACCGGGTCGTAGCCGGGTTTGCGGTGGATCTCGACGAGCTGCGCGAAGTCGGGGGCGCGGTCGTCGTCGAGCCAGTAGTAGTACGTGAACCAGGCGTCCGGCTCGGCGACGGCGACCAGTTCGCCGGAGCGCGGGTGGTCGAGGTTGTAGGCCTTCTTTCCCTCGTCGTCGAGGAGCCGCTCGATACCGGGCAGTCCGTCGAGGGCGGCGCGAGTGGCGTCGAGGTCCTCGGGCCGGCGGACGTAGACGTGGGCGATCTGGTGGTCGGCGACCGCGAAGGCGCGGGAGGCCATCGGGTCGAGGTACTCCATGCCGTCCTGCGTGTGCACTTCGAGCAGACCGGCGCGGCGCAGGGCCCGGTTGATGTCGACGGGGCGCTCGACGCGGGTGATGCCGTACTCGGACAGGGCGACGACGGTGCGGCCGGCGGCGCGGGCGTCGGAGAGGAGCGGGGCGAGGGCCGTGTCGATCTCGGCGGCGGCCCGGTGGGAGCGCGGGTCGTCGGGGCCGAAGCGCTGCAGGTCGTAGTCGAGGTGAGGGAGGTAGCACAGGGTCAGGTCGGGGTCGCGGGTGCCGATGACGTGCCGGGTGGCGTCGATGATCCACTGGCTGGACACGATGTCGGCGCCGGGGCCCCAGAAGTGGAAGAGGGGGAACGTGCCGAGTTTGTAGGTGAGTTCGTCGTGCAGGGCCGGGGGCCGGGTGTAGCAGTCGGGTTCTTTGCGGCCGTCGGCGTAGTAGACGGGTCGGGGGGTGATGGTGATGTCGGTGTCGGCGCCCATGGCGTACCACCAGCAGATGTTGGCGACGGTGTAGCCGGGGTGCGCCCGGCGGGCCGCGTCCCAGAGTTTGTCGCCGGACACGAGGCCGTTGTGCTGGCGCCACAGGAGGACGTCGCCGAGTTCGCGGAAGTACCAGCCGTTGCCGACGATGCCGTGTTCGGAGGGCATGGTGCCGGTGAGGAAGGTCGACTGGGCGGCGCAGGTGACGGCCGGCAGCACGGTGCTGAGCGGAGCCTTGGTGCCGGATCCGGCGAGCGCCTTGAGGTTCGGCATGTGGTCGAGGAGGCGGGGGGTGAGACCGACGACGTCCAGGACGAGCAGCGGGGTCGGCCGGGGGTGCGCGTCCGTCACGGCAGCTCCTTCAGTCCGAGGTGGGTCAGCAGGTCGCGGGCGAGGGTGAGTTCGGCGGCGATGCCGTCGGCGAGCTGGGCGCGGGCCCGTGGGCGCAGCTCGGGCGGGAGGGCCTGCCAGGTGTAGGTCTCGACCTCCAGGTGGTGGGTGCGGGGGTGCTCGCCACCTACGAGCCGGGTCAGCGTGTCCTGGAGGACGTCGAGTGTGGAGGTGAGGGGTGCGGCGGGGGCCGCGTGCAGGGGGACGTGGAAGTGGGCGCGCCAGGGTGTCTCGTCCGGGAGTGCGGCGCCGTCGAGCGCGGGGCCGAGGTCGTCGGTGCCGTGCAGGGTGCCGGCGGCGACGGTGCGGGTCTGGTGCAGGAAGCGGGGTTCGTCGAAGGCGGCGAGTGCTTCGCGGACTTCGGGGAGGTGGGGGTGTTCGGCGTGCAGGGCGGCGGAGAGCTGGGATTTGACGACGGGTACGCGGGCGGCGGCGAGGGCGTCGAGCGCGGTGGCGGGGTCTTCGAAGGAGGTGGCGAGGTGGCAGGTGTCGAGGCACAGGCCGATGCGGTCGGGCCGGCCGATCCGGGTGAGCGGTGCGATGGCGTCGGCGGTGGTCTCGACGACGCAGCCGGGTTCGGGTTCCAGGCCGACGCGGATGGACCGGCCGGTGAGTTCCTGGAGTGCGTCGAGGCGTTCGGCGAGGGTGGTGAGGGCCGTGGTGGCGGTGTCGGCGCTCCGGGTGTCGTGGGCGGTGCGCCAGGCGAGCGGAAGGGTGGAGACGGTGCCTTCGGTGACGTCGCCCGGGAGGAGGGCGGCGAGCAGCCGGGCGAGATCGGAGGTGTGGGCGAGACGTTCGGGGTCGGCCCAGTCCGGCTTGTAGACGCGGTACTTGACTTCCTCGGCGCCGAATCCTTCGTAGGGGAAGCCGTTGAGGGTGACGACCTCGAGGCCGCGCCGGTCGAGTTCGGTGCGCAGGCCGCGCAGGGCCACGGGGTCGGTGATCAGGGCGCGGGCGGCGTCCTTTGCGAGCCAGAGTCCGATGCCGAGGCGGTCACGGCCCAGGCGTTTCCGCACGGGTTCGCAGTGGTCGCGGAGCTGCGCGAGGACGCCGTCGAGCGTCTCGGCGGGGTGCACGTTGGTGCAGTAGGCAAGGTGGACGGTCGAGCCGTCGGGGTGGCGGAAGCGCATGGGTCACGCTCCGCCGCGGAGGATGGAGTTGCCCTCGTGGGTGGCCTCGGGCGGGGCGGGTGCGTCGAGTTGGAGGCGGCCGCTGAGTCCGTAGAAGGCGACGGGGTTGCGCCACAGGACCAGGTCGACGTCGTCGTCGGTGAAGCCGGCGGCGAGCATGGCGTCGGCGACCTTGCGGGTCTTGAGCGGGTCGCTCTTGCCCCAGTCGGCGGCGGAGTTGACGAGGACCTTCTCCGGTCCGTAGGTCCGCAGGATGTCGACCATGCGGTCCTCGTCCATCTTGGTGTCGGGATAGACGGAGAAGCCGAGCCAGCTGCCGGCGTCCTTGGCCTCCTTGACGGTGGTCTCGTTGAGGTGGTCGACGAGGACCCGGTCGACAGGCAGCGCGGACTCGCGGACGACGTCGAGCGTGCGGCGCAGGCCGGCGAGCTTGTCGCGGTGCGGGGTGTGCACGAGGGCGGGCAGTTCGTGGTCGGCGGCGAGTTGGAGCTGGGTGGCCAGGGCGGTGTCCTCGGCCGGGGTCATGGAGTCGTAGCCGATCTCGCCGACGGCGACGACGTTGTCCTTGACGAGGTAGCGCGGCAGGGCGTCGAGGACGGGGGTGCAGCGCGGATCGTTGGCCTCTTTGGGGTTGAGGGCGATCGTGCAGTGGTGGGTGATGCCGTACTGGGCGGCACGGAAGGATTCCCAGCCGAGGAGCGCGTCGAAGTAGTCGAAGAAGGAGGCGGGCGAGGTGCGCGGCTGGCCGAGCCAGAAGGCGGGCTCGACGAGGGCGCGGACGCCCGCTGCGTGCATGGCCTCGTAGTCGTCGGTGGTGCGCGAGGTCATGTGGATGTGCGGGTCGAAGATGCGCATCAGGACTCCTTCGCCTCGGTGCCCGGGTCGTGGGGTGCGGGCTCGGTCAGGGCCAGGACGCGGTGCAGGTCCTCGGGGACGGCCCGGCCGGCGGCTGTGCGTTCGGCTGCGAAGTCGCCCAGCATGCGGGCGAGTTCGGTGTCGCCGTGGGCGCGTCTGGGCAGTTCGGCGACTGCGTCGACGGGCACGCCGGTGAACAGGCACTTCAGGACGGCGTGCCGCCAGTGGTGGGCGGGCAGGTGCGCGGCGGCGTACGGGCCGACGGCGGCGGCGACGAGCCGGGTGTCGTTGGTGCGCAGCGCGTCCTCGACGAGAGGCAGTCCTTCGGGGCCCGGCACGAGGTGGGGCAGGGCGTGCAGGACGGCACGGCGTTCCGCGGCGGTGCCCTCGGTGTACAGCCGGTGGAGGGTGGTCGTGTCGGCGCCTGCGGCGTGCAGCAGGACGACGCGGGTGGCGTCGGCGTTGTCCTGGCCGGTGCGGCGCCCGGCCTCGGCGAACCGGGTCTCCCAGGCCTGCGAAGCCGTGCCGGTAGTAGTGCGGGCGGCAGCCAGGGCTTGGTCGAGCCAGTCGCGGGCGGGGTCGGTGAGCGCGGCGTCGAGGTGGGCGCGCAGCGCGGTGACGGTGGTGGTCCTGCTCATGAGCTGCCTCCTCGTGCTGCGGCGCGGAGGAACGGGAGGGATCGGGCGGCCTGTTCGGGCCCCGCGTGGGAGTGGCGCGGGAGTTCGACGACGACGAGGCCCTGGTATCCGGTGTCGGCCAGGGCGTCGAGGACCGGCGGGAAGTCGATCTCTCCGTCGCCGAACGGGAGGTGCTCGTGGACGCCGCGCCGCATGTCCTCGATCTGGACGTGGCGCAGCCAGGGCGCCGCCGCGCGGACGCAGTCGGCGGGCGAGGCGGGTTCCAGGCACTGGCAGTGGCCGATGTCCAGGGTGAGGCCGAGGGCGTCGGGGCTGCCGAGCAGGCCGCGCAGGTGGTGGAAGTCGTCGAGCGTGGCGAGGAGATGGCCGGGCTCGGGTTCGACGGCCAGGGGCACGCCGGCGCCGGTGGCGGCTTCCAGGAGCGGTGCGAGTTCGCCGGAGAGGCGCTTCCAGGCGGTGTCCCGGTCGGTGCCGGCCGGGGTGATGCCGCTGAAGCAGTGCACGGCGTGGGCGCCCAGGTCGGCGGCGACCTGGACGGCGCGTACGAGGAGCCGGCCGCGGGCCGCGCGGGCGTCGGGGTCGGGGTCGAGGAGGGAGGGTCCGTGTTTGCGGCGCGGGTCGAGGACGTAGCGGGCGCCTGTCTCGACGGTGGCCGTGAGCCCGTACCGGTCCAGGGCCCGGGCGACCTGGCGGGTGCGGGCCGCCAGGTCCGGGAGCAGAGGGTCGAGGTGCATGTGGTCGAGGGTGAGGCCGACGCCGTCGTAGCCGAGGTCGGCGAGGAGGGCGAGGGCGTCGTCGAGGCGGAGGTCGGTGAGTCCGTTGGTTCCGTAGCCCCAGCGCAGGGTCATGTGACGCTCACCTTCCGGGAGAAGCGGCGGGCGAGAGGCGCGAGGACGGCGGTGAGCAGGGCGGTTCCGGGCGCGCCCGCGCGGGCGGCCAGGGCGGCCTGGAGCGGGATCATCGCGCGGATCCCGGCGCCGACGGCGCGCTGGGTCAGGGGTGGTGACGGGTTGAGGGCGGCATGGAGGAGGGGCCGGGTCGTGGTGACCGCGTACGCGGTGGGACCCGGGGGGGGCGGGGGGGGGGGGGGGCCCCCGCCCGCCGGGGGGGGGGGGGTGTGCGCGGCGCTTGGCGCCGGGGGGGCCCCGGGCCCGGCCGGGGGCCGGGGGGGGGGCC
>NZ_JBHYTK010000144.1:0-8990 GCF_042749255.1 Streptomyces sp. NPDC059524
AACAACGGGCGCTCGCCCGGTTACCATGGGGGGGGGGGCACCCCCAACAAACCCCCCCCCCCCCCTAACCGCGGGCACGCCCCTCTCCTCGTTCCTCCGGAGTGTGATGTGGCCCGTACAACTCCGGCCGGTCGCTGCGGCGTTGAAGCGACCGGCCGGGGAACGGGCGGAAAGACGGAACAGGTTGTGGATCAGCCGGAGCGGCCGCGTCAGCCGGAGCGGCGCAGGGCCTCGGAGAGGCGGCCCGCGGCGTCGATCACGGCCTGGGCGTGCATCCGGCCCGGGTGGCGGGTCAGACGCTCGATGGGGCCGGAGACCGAGACGGCGGCCACGACACGGTTGGAAGGGCCGCGTACGGGCGCGGAGACGGACGCGACGCCCGGCTCCCGCTCACCGATCGACTGGGCCCAGCCGCGGCGCCTGACGCCCGACAGGGCCGTCGCCGTGAAGCGGGCGCCCTGCAGGCCCCGGTGCAGGCGCTCCGGCTCCTCCCAGGCCATCAGGATCTGCGCGGAGGAGCCCGCCTTCATCGTGAGCGTCGAACCGACCGGGACCGTGTCCCTGAGGCCGGACAGGCGCTCCGCCGCGGCGACGCAGATGCGCATGTCGCCCTGGCGGCGGTAGAGCTGCGCGCTCTCGCCCGTGACGTCCCGCAGGTGCGTCAGGACGGGGCCCGCGGTCGCGAGCAGGCGGTCCTCGCCGGCCGCCGCCGCGAGCTCCGCGAGGCGCGGGCCGAGAATGAAACGACCCTGCATGTCGCGCGCCACCATGCGGTGGTGCTCCAGGGCCACCGCCAGGCGGTGGGCCGTCGGTCTTGCCAGTCCGGTGGCCGCGACGAGCCCAGCAAGGGTCGCGGGTCCGGACTCCAGGGCGCTGAGGACAAGGGCTGCCTTGTCCAGAACGCCGACGCCGCTACTGTTGTCCATGCGTCGATACTCCCGTCTCACTCTGTGAAACGCAAGTTCAATTTTCCGTGGAACTTGCCACTCTTGAACTCACACCGGCCCCGCGGGACAGAACGGGGCCCGGCCGTCGGCGTCCGGTACGAGGGGTACGGGCGAAGGCGATCCGAATCTCTAGTGGTGCCGGCACACCGAGCCGGCCGGAGGGAAAGCGATGGGTAGGACACTCGCGGAGAAGGTCTGGGACGACCACGTCGTCCGGCGCGCCGAGGGCGAGCCCGACCTCCTCTTCATCGATCTGCACCTGCTGCACGAGGTGACCAGCCCGCAGGCCTTCGACGGCCTCCGCAAGAGCGGCCGCCAGGTGCGGCGGCTCGACCTCACCATCGCGACCGAGGATCACAACACCCCGACCCTCGACATCGACAAGCCGATCGCCGACCCGGTCTCCCGGGTCCAGCTGGAGACGCTGCGCAAGAACGCCGCGGAGTTCGGCGTGCGCCTGCACTCCCTGGGCGACGTCGAGCAGGGCGTCGTGCACGTCGTCGGCCCGCAGCTGGGTCTGACCCAGCCCGGCATGACGGTCGTGTGCGGTGACTCCCACACCTCCACGCACGGTGCGTTCGGCGGTCTGGCCTTCGGCATCGGCACCTCGCAGGTCGAGCACGTGCTGGCCACCCAGACGCTGCCGATGGCCCGCCCCAAGACCATGGCCATCACGGTCGAGGGCGAGCTGCCCGAGGGCGTCACCGCCAAGGACCTGATCCTGGCGATCATCGCCCGCATCGGCACCGGCGGCGGCCAGGGCTACGTCCTGGAGTACCGCGGCTCCGCCATCGAGAAACTGTCGATGGAAGCCCGCATGACCATCTGCAACATGTCGATCGAGGCCGGCGCCCGCGCGGGCATGATCGCCCCCGACGAGACCACCTTCGCCTACCTGGAGGGCCGCGAGCACGCCCCCAAGGGCGAGGACTGGGACGCCGCGGTCGCGTACTGGAAGACGCTGAAGTCGGACGAGGACGCGGTCTTCGACGCCGAGGTCGTCATCAAGGCCGACGAGCTGTCCCCGTTCGTCACCTGGGGCACCAACCCGGGCCAGGGCGCCCCGCTTTCGGCGAACGTCCCCGACCCCGCTTCGTACGAAGACGCCTCGGAGCGCCTGGCCGCCGAAAAGGCCCTGGAGTACATGGGGTTGGAGGCCGGCCAGCCGCTGCGCGACATCAGGGTCGACACCGTCTTCGTAGGCTCCTGCACCAACGGCCGCATCGAGGACCTGCGGGCCGCCGCCGAGATCCTCAAGGGCCGCAAGGTCGCCGACGGCGTGCGCGCGCTGATCGTTCCCGGCTCCGCGCGGGTCGGTCTGCAGGCCGTCTCCGAGGGCCTGGACAAGGTCTTCAAGGAGGCCGGCGCCGAGTGGCGGCACGCGGGCTGCTCCATGTGCCTGGGCATGAACCCGGACCAACTCGCGCCCGGCGAGCGCTCCGCGTCCACGTCCAACCGCAACTTCGAGGGCCGGCAGGGCAAGGGCGGCCGTACGCACCTGGTCTCGCCCCAGGTCGCCGCCGCCACCGCCGTGCTGGGCCACCTGGCCTCGCCCGCCGACCTGTCCGACGCCCCCGTCGCCGCTGGAGTCTGATCAGTCATGGAAGCATTCACCACGCACACCGGCCGGGCCGTCCCGCTGCGCCGCAGCAACGTCGACACCGACCAGATCATCCCTGCTCACTGGCTCAAGAAGGTCACGCGGGACGGTTTCGAGGACGGGCTGTTCGAGGCCTGGCGCAAGGACCCCGAGTTCGTGCTGAACCGGCCGGAGCGCGAGGGCGCCACCGTCCTGGTCGCCGGGCCCGACTTCGGCACCGGCTCCTCTCGCGAGCACGCCGTGTGGGCGCTGCAGAACTACGGTTTCAAGACCGTCATCTCCTCCCGCTTCGCCGACATCTTCCGCGGGAACTCGCTGAAGAACGGCCTGCTGACCGTCGTCCTGGACCAGAAGGTCGTCGACCAGCTCTGGGAACTGGTCGAGAAGGACCCCCAGGCCGAGATCACGGTCGACCTCGAGGCCCGCGAGGTGCGCGCCGAGGGCGTCACCGCCCCCTTCGAGCTCGACGAGAACTCCCGCTGGCGCCTGCTGAACGGTCTGGACGACATCAGCATCACGCTGCAGAACGAGCAGGACATCGCCGCCTACGAGGCGAAGCGCCCCTCCTTCAAGCCGAAGACCCTCCAGAGCTGATCCCGGGCCCGGCGGCGGACTGATCCGCTGCCGGGCAAGGCATATTCAGGCCACTTCCGAAGGGCCCCGTACCCCCAATCGAGCATCGGTTGGGGGTACTTCCATGTCCGGCCCCAGGAGCCCTCCGCGGGCCCGCGGAGGGCTCCGTTTCGGGGCTCAACTCCCCTTAATAGCAAGGCTGTTCGGCGAAAACGGAGGTTCGGGCGGGCTATCCGGCGATGGGCCGTCCGGAGGACCCAGAAGCCCCTCGTGGCGCGGGAGTTACCCCCTGCGGAGGCGACAACTCGCCCCAGATGGCACAATCTGTGCATGGGACACGACGGCCAACTCCAGCTGTACACGGCGGTCGCGGACCAGCTCAAGGAAGCGCACTCCCGAGTGCGCGCACTGCAAGTCCCGGAGGGCGTA
The DNA here is from genome assembly GCF_042749255.1 of Streptomyces sp. NPDC059524. Lineage (NCBI taxonomy): Bacteria > Bacillati > Actinomycetota > Actinomycetes > Kitasatosporales > Streptomycetaceae > Streptomyces > Streptomyces sp. NPDC059524. The sequence goes on from NZ_JBHYTK010000144.1 coordinate 3,550, forward strand.
CGGATGGCGCTGACCCGGAAGCTGCTGGTCATTACGGCCGCGGCCAAACACGATCTCGCCGGAGCGGCAAGGCGGCTGGAGCGATTCATGGCGGACCTCGACGACTTCGAAGAGGGTTCGTCCACCGAAGAAGAACTCTGAGGCAGTCGAGTCCGTTGCGGCACAAGGGTGATTAGCCCGTTTCGCGTTTGATTTGCGGTATATATCTGCCTAACGTGCGAAAAGCCGGGCCGAAAGAGATTCGTTCCGGCAATGTCTCCGAAGGGGAAGACGTGAACAAGGCGCAGCTCGTAGAAGCGATTGCCGACAAGGTGGGCGGCCGTCAGCAGGCCGCTGACGCCGTGGACGCCGTACTCGACGCCATCGTCCGTGCCGTGGTCGCCGGCGACCGCGTCTCGGTCACCGGTTTCGGCTCGTTCGAGAAGGTCGACCGCCCCGCCCGGTACGCCCGTAACCCGCAGACGGGTGAGCGCGTCCGGGTCAAGAAGACGTCCGTGCCCCGGTTCCGCGCGGGCCAGGGCTTCAAGGACCTCGTCGCGGGTTCGAAGAAGCTCCCGAAGAACGATGTCGCGGTCAAGAAGGCGCCCAAGGGCAGCCTGACCGGCGGCGCTTCGGCGACGGTCAAGAAGGCCGCGGCCAAGAAGACCACCGCGGCCGCGAAGAAGGCGGCGGCCAAGAAGGCGACGCCTGCGAAGAAGACGACGGCCGCCGCGAAGAAGGCAGCCACCGCCAAGAAGACGACGGCGAAGAAGACGACCGCCAAGAAGACCACGGCGACCGCCAAGAAGACGACCGCCGCCGCGAAGAAGACGACCGCCAAGAAGGCGACCCCGGCCAAGAAGGCCGCCACCGCCAAGAAGACGGCGCCCGCCAAGAAGGCCACTGCCAAGAAGGCGCCCGCCAAGAAGTCGACGGCGCGCAAGACGACCGCCAAGAAGGCCACCGCCCGCAAGAAGTAAGGGCCGAAGCCACCCAGGGCTGCTCACACGCCGGGCCGGACTCCGTCAGGGGAGTCCGGCCCGCGGCGTTTTCGCTGCTCAGAAGGTCTGCAGGGTCACCAGCACGATGCGGCGGGCCTCGCCCTCGCCCTCCGTCTCGATGCGCACCCGCTGCCCGGGACGCAGCAGCCGCAGGCCGCCCGCGTCGAACGCGGCGGCGTCGAAGGACACCGGGGTGCCGTCGTCCATAAGGACGCTGCCGGAACGGGACTCGGAGTCGTACGTGTACGCGGTGGCCTGCATACCCGCAGCGTACTCAGTGCGCGATCAGTCCACGAGCAGCAGTCCGGCGGTGGCCCGGGCCGTGTGCGGGCCCACGCCGAGCGCCAGCGCGGCCCGCAGATCCTCCCCCGTGTCCACGTCCTGGCGCACGGAAGCGACCCCCGCCGACGGAAGTTCCACCGCTCCCGAGGCCGTGTGCCGGGCGCGCGACGCACCACCGAATGCGGGCCGCAATTCCCTTCCCGGTCCCGCGGCCAGGAACGTCGTACCGATTCCGGCGGCATCCGGCAGAAAGGCCCGCGGAAAAGCGGAGGCCGCGGCGAGCACCGCCGCCAATTCGGCGGGGCGCAGTGCGGGCAGATCCGCGTTGAGCGCCGCGACCGGCGCGGTGGGGCGCCGGGAGCGCACGGCGGCGGCCCCGTGCGCCAGCGCGGCGTTGAGCCCGGCGCCGGGGGAGTCCGGCACGATGCGGGCCCCGAGCGCCCCGAGCGCGGCCCCGGCCCGCCCGTCGTCCGTGACGACCACCACATCCCCGACCCCCGCGCAGGCCGTCGCCGCGGCGACCGTGTCCTGGGCGAACGCGAGCGCCAGACCGGGCCGCAGGACGTCCCCGGCGGCGGGCGCCAGCCTGCTTTTGGCCCGCATCAGGGGTTTCAGCGGTATCACCAGGGTCCACTGCACCCGCCCATTGTGACCTGTGCGCGAGGTGTGGTGGATGAAAAGCGCTGGTGCGCACAGGTCCGCACAAGGGCGGTGGTGCGACAGAGGGGGGCGTACGGTGTTCTCGACAGACCGGTGGCCTGGGGCGACACTTGTGCGGCCCGGACAGGTACCGCCTGCCAGGTCCTAGAGGAAGGTGTCCGAGTGTCCCGCCGCAGAATCGGCTTCTGGTACCGCTTCGCCGCGGTCCTCTGCAAACCACCACTGGTCGTTCTGTTCAAGCGGGACTGGCGCGGAATGGAGCACATTCCGGCGGACGGCGGATTTATCACCGCGGTCAACCACAATTCCCATCTGGACCCGTTCCTGTACGCCCATTTCCAGTACAACACCGGACGAGTCCCGCGATTCCTCGCGAAGCACGGCCTCTTCAAGAAGGGGTTCGTGGGCGCCGCGATGCGCGGCACCGGACAGATTCCCGTGTACCGCGAGACGACGAACGCGCTGAGTGCCTTCCGTGCCGCGATCGACGCCGTGGAGCGCGGTGAGTGCGTCGCCTTCTATCCCGAGGGCACCCTCACCCGGGATCCCGAACTGTGGCCGATGATCGGCAAGACCGGCGTCGCCCGCGTGGCCCTGCAGACGAAATGCCCCGTCGTCCCCGTCGGCCAGTGGGGTGCCACCGAGGCCCTCGCCCCGTACGCGAAGAAGCCGCATTTCTTCCCGCGCAAGACGCACCACGTGCTGGCGGGCGAGCCCGTCGATCTCTCCGCCTACTACGACCGGGAGATCACGCCCGAGCTCCTGAAGGAGGCCACCGAGACCATCATGGTCGCGATCACCTCCCTCGTCGCGGAGCTGCGCGGGGAGCCCGCCCCGGAGAAGCGTTTCGACCCGCGTGAGGCGCGCATCGAGCAGCGCCGCAAGTCGCAGGCGGACAACGAGGGTTCGGCGTCCGCGTCCGGCCGTGCCGTCAAGGAGAGCGAGAAGTGACCCGACCCGTGAAGGCCGCCGTCTTCGGCACCGGCTCGTGGGGCACGGCCTTCGGCATGGTGCTCGCCGACGCCGGGTGCGACGTCACCCTGTGGGGCCGCCGCGCCGAGCTCGCCGAAGCCGTCAACTCCACGCGGACCAACCCGGATTACCTGCCCGGCGTCGAGCTCCCCGAGAACCTGCGGGCGACCACCGACGCCGCCGAGGCGGCCGCCGGAGCCGACTTCACCGTCCTCGCCGTGCCCTCGCAGACCCTGCGCGGCAACCTCGCCGCCTGGACGCCGCTCCTCGCCCCCGGCACCGTCCTCGTCTCGCTGATGAAGGGCGTCGAGCTGGGCTCCGCCATGCGGATGAGCGAGGTCATCGAGGACGTCACCAAGGTCGGCGAGGACCGCATCGCGATCGTCACCGGCCCCAACCTCGCCCGCGAGATCGCCGCCCGCCAGCCGGCCGCCGCGGTCGTCGCCTGCCGTGACGAAGTGGTCGCACAGCGTCTCCAAGTCGCCTGCCATACCCCGTACTTCCGGCCCTATACCGAGACGGACGTGGTCGGCTGCGAGCTCGGCGGCGCCGTCAAGAACGTCATCGGGCTCGCCGTCGGCATCGCCGACGGCATGGGCCTCGGCGACAACACCAAGGGCTCGCTGATCACCCGCGGCCTCGCCGAGACCGCGCGCCTCGGCGTCGCGCTGGGCGCCGACCCGCTGACCTTCTCCGGGCTCGCGGGCCTCGGCGACCTCGTCGCCACCTGCTCCTCGCCGCTCTCGCGCAACCACACCTTCGGCACCAACCTCGGCAAGGGCATGACCCTCGAGGAGACCATCGCGGTCACCAAGCAGACCGCCGAGGGCGTCAAGTCCTGCGAGTCCGTCCTCGACCTGGCGCGCCGCCACGGCGTCGACATGCCCATCACGGAGACCGTCGTCGGCATCGTCCACGAGGGGAAGCCGCCGGTCGTCGCCCTGAAGGAGCTCATGTCGCGCTCCGCCAAGCCCGAACGACGCTGAGCGACGCCCGTTGCGGGCGCTGACTCTCGAACTACCAGCAGGTACGCTCAACGCGATATGAGCAGCGAGAACCTCCCCCAGAGCCCCGCATCCGCCCTGTCGGGCGCTTCGTCGAGCGGGCAGAAGCCGCGCGTGGCCGTCGTCTTCGGCGGCCGCAGCTCCGAGCACGGTGTCTCCGTCGTCACGGCGGGCGCCGTGCTGCGCGCCATCGACCGGTCCAAGTACGACGTGCTGCCCATCGGCATCACGCGCGAGGGCCGCTGGGCGCTGACCTCGGACGACCCGGAGCGGATGGCCATCGCCGACCGCAAGGTCCCGGACGTCGCCGACCTGGCCGAGTCGCCCGAGGGCGGCGTGGTCCTCCCGGTCGACCCGGCCTCCCGCGAGGTCGTCTACAACGAGCCGGGCTCCGTGCCCAAGGTCCTCGGCGACGTCGACGTGGTCTTTCCCGTGCTGCACGGCCCCTACGGCGAGGACGGCACGATCCAGGGCCTCCTGGACCTGTCCGGCACCCCGTACGTCGGCTGTGGTGTGCTCTCCTCGGCCGTCGGCCAGGACAAGGAGTACATGAAGCGCATCTTCACCTCCTTCGGCCTCAAGGTCGGCCCCTACCTGGTGATCCGCCCGCGCGAGTGGGAGAACGACCAGGAGGGCGCCCGCCGCCGCATCGCCGACTTCGTGGGCGAGCAGGGCTGGCCGCTGTTCATCAAGCCCGCCCGCGCCGGCTCCTCGATCGGCATCACCAAGGTCGACTCCTTCGACGGGCTCGACGAGGCCATCGAGACCGCTCGCGCCCACGACCCCAAGGTCATCGTCGAGGCGGGGCTCGTCGGCCGCGAGATCGAGTGCGGCGTCCTCGAGTTCGAGGACGGCCCGCGCGCCTCGGTCCCCGCCGAGATCCCGCCGGTCCAGTCGCACGACTTCTACGACTTCGAGGCGAAGTACATCGACTCGGCGGCCGGCATCGTGCCCGCGCCGCTGACCGACGAGGAGACCGCCGAGGTCCAGCGCCTGGCCGTCGCCGCGTTCGACGCCGTGTCCTGCGAGGGGATCGTCCGCGCGGACTTCTTCCTCACCGAGGACGGCGAGTTCGTCATCAACGAGATCAACACCCTGCCCGGCTTCACGCCGATCTCCATGTATCCGCGGATGTGGCAGGAGTCCGGCGTCAGCTACCCGGAGCTCGTCGACCGCCTCCTCGAAGCGGCCCTGCGCCGCTCTACGGGTCTGCGGTAGGCCTCCGGCCGGTTTTCGGGGTGTGCGGGCCGGCGACAGTCGCCGGCCCGCGTCCCGGGGCCCCGCGTGATGGGGCGGTCGGTGCTGGTGGGGTGGCCGGTGCCTGTCGGGTTCGTGCTTGTCCGCGGGGTGGTGGGGGCTTGGCGCGCAGTTCCCCGCGCCCCCGAGATGCGCACTTCGTGCGGCATCTCATCGGGGCTTGTCGGGGTGTCGGTGGGCCGGGGGCTGGTCAGTCGGGGGTACCCCTGGGGGTGGGCGTGCTGGTGGGGGCCCCCCGATACACCCACGGGGCCCCCCCCCCCCGTGCGCCCGGGTGCGTGGGGGT
>NZ_JBHYTK010000144.1:9000-20585 GCF_042749255.1 Streptomyces sp. NPDC059524
AACCCCTCATCCGCTCCCCGCCCCCCCCCCGAGCCCCCCCCCCCTTCCTGATGGGCGCCGCCAGATCCACCAGCGGGCCCGCGCCCCCCTGTGCGACCTGGTCCTTGGGTATCGTCACCTCGACGTACGCCAGACGCGAGCCCGTCGTCATCCGCTGCGAGCCGTCCTTCAGCTCCTCGACGATCCACTCCACCCCGTCGACCGTCGCGGGCATGCTGTCCTTCTTCAGGACCGCGTCAGGCCACGCCACGCCGCAGCGCAGTATGATCGCCGGGCTTCCCCACGCCGCGGTCAGCTCGGAGCGCGGCTCGGGATCGTTGCGCTCGAGTCCGTCGATCTTCTGCGGCAGCAGTTCGTGCAGATTCCGGCACAGCCCGGTGACCTTCGCGTCCGGCTTGGGAACCGGCACCTCGGGCGTGTCATCCATTGAAGCGCAGCCCGAAACGGCGACGAACAGCAGTGACAGGGCGGGGAGCCCGACGAGAAGACGGCGCCGGTGACGGAAAGAGTTCACCGGCACAGGGTAGACGGGGGCTACAGGTGGACGACCGGGCAGGTCAGGGTGCGGGTGATGCCTTCCACCTGCTGGACCTTGGCGACCACCATGCGTCCCAGATCGTCGACCGTGTCGGCCTGAGCCCGCACGATGACGTCATAGGGGCCGGTGACATCCTCGGCCTGAATGACTCCTGGAATCTTCCCGATCAGCTCGGCGACAGTCGACGCCTTGCCCACTTCGGTCTGAATCAGGATGTACGCCTGTACCACGGAACCTCCAGGACGACCACGAGGATCATGTGGGGAGAAGGGACGCCACGGTACCGCGTCGCCGCTCCTCGCGGGGAGACCCGGGGCGTCTGTGGCGTACCCACCGTGTACGCGCGGCAAGCACACAGGGATCGAGAGGGCGGGCTCGTGACGGAAACCGTGACGGAAACAGCGGGCAAGCCCGTGACAGAAACCGTACCCATGACAAGGACGGCTCGCGACCTCGCGCGGTCCGGGGCCCAGTGCTCCGTCGACCGCCGGCGGACCCGGGCGGAAGGGGCAGTACGCGCATGAAGGGCACCGTCGGCGAGCTGGGGGAGTTCGGGCTCATCCGAGAACTGACCTCGCGGCTCACCACCACCCCGGCCGTCCGCGTCGGGCCGGGCGACGACGCCGCCGTGGTCGCGGCGCCGGACCGCCGCGTCGTCGCCAGCACGGACATCCTGCTGGAGAACCGGCACTTCCGGCGCGACTGGTCGACCGCGTACGACGTGGGCCGCAAGGCCGCCGCCCAGAACCTGGCCGACATCGCCGCCATGGGCGCCGTGCCCACCGCGCTGCTGCTCGGGCTCGTCGTCCCCGCCGAGCTGCCCGCCTCCTGGCCGTCGGAACTGATGGACGGCCTGCGCGACGAGTGCCAGGTCGCCGGCGCCGCCGTGGTCGGCGGCGACGTCGTCCGCGGCGACACCAACACCGTCGCCATCACCGCACTGGGCGACCTGCGCAACCACGAGCCCGTGACCCGCGCCGGCGCGCAGCCCGGCGACGTCGTGGCCGTGACCGGCTGGCTCGGCTGGTCCGCCGCCGGGTACGCCGTGCTGTCCCGCGGCTTCCGCTCCCCGCGCGCCTTCGTGGAGGCCCACCGCCGCCCCGAGCCGCCGTACCACGCGGGCCCCGCCGCGGCGGGCCTCGGCGCCACCGCCATGTGCGACGTCAGCGACGGCCTCATCGCCGACCTCGGCCACATCGCGGAGGCCAGCAAGGTCCGCATCGACATCAAGTCCGGCAAGGTCGACGTCCCCTCGCAGATGAACGACATCGGCCAGGCCGTCGGCGTCGACCCCCTGCAGTGGGTGCTCACCGGAGGCGAGGACCACGCCATCGTGGCCACCTTCCCGCCCGACGTGAAGCTCCCCGCCCGCTGGAAGGTCATCGGCGAGGTCCTCAACCCCTCCGCACTGCCCCAGGTGACCGTCGACGGCGCCCCCTGGACCAGCAAGGGCGGCTGGGACCACTTCGGCGACGACCCCGCCACGGGCGGCGGCCAGGCCGGTACGGGCGGCTCCGGCGGCCTCGGCGGCTTCGGAGGGGAGATCGAGTCGTGACCGCTTCCGAAGCGGCCCCGGCGCACCCCGGCCCCGTACGCGTCCTGACCGTCGCCGGGTCGGACTCCGGCGGCGGGGCCGGCATCCAGGCCGACCTCAAGACGATGCTCGCCCTCGGCACCCACGGCATGAGCGTGATCACCGCCGTCACCGCGCAGAACTCGCTGGGCGTCCAGGGAGCCTGGGAGCTCCCCGTGGACGCGGTGCGCGCCCAGTACCGCAGCGTCGTCGACGACATCGGCGTCCAGGCCGTCAAGACCGGCATGCTCGCCTCGCCCGAACTCGTCGAATGCGTCGCCGACTTGCTCGCGGGCACGGACGCGCCCGTGGTCGTCGACCCCGTCGGCGTGTCCAAGCACGGTGACTCGCTGCTCGCCGCGACGGCCCTGGACGCCGTCCGCACTCAGCTCCTGCCGACCGCCACGGTGGCGACCCCGAACCTCGACGAGGTGGCCCAACTCGCCGGGATCCATGTCGAGTCGGAGGACGGGATGCGCCGCGCCGCCGACGCCGTGCTCGCCTACGGGCCGCGCTGGGTGGTCATCAAGGGGGGACATCTGGGTCATGAGGCCTCCTCTTCGGGTACGGGCCTCGCCGGGGGATCCGACGAGGCGGTCGATCTGCTGACGGACGGCGCGCAGGAGCACTGGCTGCGTGCCCCGCGCCTCGACAACCGGCACACCCACGGCACGGGCTGCACCCTCGCCTCCGCGATCGCCGCGCAGCTGGCCAAGGGGCAGTCGGTGCCCGAGGCCGTGCGGGCCGCCAAGGAGTACGTGACCGGGGCGATCGCCGGCGGCTTCCCCCTGGGCGGCGGGATCGGCCCCGTGGATCACGGGTGGCGGCTGTCCACCCCCGTGGGGCGCGGCGCGGACGCCTGAGTCGTTGCAGCCGGAGCCGGAGCCGGAGCCGGAGCCGGAGCCGGAGCCGGAGCCGGAGCCGGAGCCGGAGCCGGAGCCGTCGACGTCGGCGTCGGCGTTGCCGGAGTGGATGCCGGTACCTGAGCGGGTGCCGGCACCGGCGTGCGGATCGGTGCCGGGGCGGGCGCGCGCACGGGGGACGGCTCGGCGGAGAGGGCGTAGTCCTTCAGCGCCAGATTGCTCGCCGCCTTCTCCGTGATGCGCTTGAAGACACCGGCCAGCAGGCGTGAACTGAGCATCCGGTACGCCCGGTCGCGGCTGCGTATCTTCTTCTCGGTGGGCGGCGCCAGGAACGGCCCCGCGTTCCCGGACGTCTTCTGGCAGCCCTTCGCGTACTTCGTGATCTCCGCCTCGAAGGCCGCGAACGCCGTGCGGTGGTCGCCGCGCGCCGCGACCAGCTCACCCGCCAGGACATAGGCCGACACCAACGCGGTGCCGGTGCCTATCCCGCCCATGGTCGCCCCGTGCCCGGCGTCGCCGAGCAGGATCACCCGTCCCTTGGACAGCCGGTCGATGTGGATCTGGGCGATGGCGTCGAAGTACAGGTCGTCGGCCTGGTCGAGCGCCTCGCGCATCTGCTCCACGTGCGGCCAGGCCAGCCCGCGCAGCTTCTCCGCGACGATCCGCTTCTGCTCCGCCGTGTCCTTGCGGTCGTAGGTCAGCTCCTCGGAACGGAACACGACGGCCGCGCCGGCCCGCTCCTGATCGCCGTCGTAGTTGTTGATCATCGCTGTGCGTCCTGGCTCCGTGTACAACCGCGCCGTGCGGTCCAGGCCCAGGTGGTTGGGCATGTCGAACCCCGCGACGTAGTACCCGAGGAAGCGCAGGTAGCGGGACTCGTCGCCGAACACCAGCCGCCGCGTGTTCGAGTGCAGGCCGTCCGCGCCGATCACCAGGTCGACCGTGCGGGGAGCGCCGTGGTCGAAGGTGACGTCCACCCCGGCCGGAGTCTCGGCGATCGAGGCGATCGAGTCGCCGAAGACGTACTCCACCGAGTCCTTCGTGCGCTCGTACAGCAGCTTGGAGAGATCGCCGCGGAAGACCTCCACGTCGCCGCTCATCAGGTGCGCGGGCAGGTCGACCCGCTCGCTGTCGTCCGCGTCGACGATGATCTGGCGGCCCATGTCGGTCTGGATCCGGTGCAACTCGTCCCAGATGCCCATGCGGGTGAGGACGGTGCGGTGGACGTGCCCGCGGAAGTCGACGGCGAAGCCGCCCTCGCGCAGGGCCGGCGCCTTCTCGACGACCGTGACACGGGCGCCCTGGCGGGAGAGCCAGAAGGCGATCGCCGGGCCCGCGATGCTGGCGCCGGAGACCAGGACGGTGAGGTGGGACAGCGGTGCGGAGAGAGGGGCGTGCGGGGTGCCGGTGCCGTTGCCGTTGCCGTTGCTGGTGTCGGTGGTCGTGGTGGCGGTCGTCGTCGTGGTCGTCTGAGTGTTCGTGTGCGTCTGCTTCGTCATGTCACCGAGCTTGCGATTCGGCGCTTACCGTTCGCTTACCGTCGACTGACTGTGCCTTACCGACCGCTGACCTCGGCCCGGCACACGACCGTCGATGACGCATGAATCGAGCCTCAGGCCCGCCCGGCCCGCCCGGCCCGGCCTGGCACGGGCCCGCCGCGCCTCACGCCTCGCGCAATGCCGCCTCACGCAGCGCGCTACCGAGCTCGAAGGCTTTCTTGAACGTGTCGGGGGCGAGCAGCCGCCGGATCCGCCGCTCGACGGGCGTCACGTCGGGGTCGTCCACGATCAGCTGACCGCGCAGCGCCGAAGCCGCGCCGAGCAGCGTCGCGGCCTGCTCCGGCCCCGCCGCCCGGGACGCCAGCGCCTCGGCCACCTCCGCCAGTTCGAGCTGTTGCGTCTGGCCCCCGGTCGACAGAGCCCGGGCCTGGCGGAACCAGTCGTCGGCCTCGTCCACGCGTCCCTCGGCCAGCGCCGTCCGGCCCAGGCCGAGGAAGATGTGCACGGTCTGGCCGACGCTGTACCAGGACCGGGCGCTCGTCTCGAGCGCGGACTCGTAGTGGGTGCGGGCCGCCGCCGTGTCCCCGGCGAGCCGGGCCGCGTCGCCCAGACCCCAGTGGGCACCGGCCACCTTGTCGTGCGCTCCGATGCCGCGCGCCAGCTCGGCCGCCCGCGCGAAGTCCACCGCGGCCTCCGCGTGCCGTCCGCTGCGCAGCAGAACCGTGCCCCGCCTGCACAGCAGATCCGCCGTCTCCTCCGGCGCCGCCAGTTCGCGCGCGAAGGCGAGTGCCTCGTCGATCAGCTCCAGGGCGCGCTCCCGCTCGCCGCGCCAGTCCGCGTAGAGGCCCAGCTGGTCGAGGGAGTTGGCCATGCCCCAACGGTCGCCGCAGGACCGGAAGCCTTCCAGCGCCTGCGCGAACAGGGCCTCGGACGCCGCGGGCCGGCCCGCGAACTGCTCCTGGAAGCCGAGTCCGACGGCCAGCAGCGCCTGCCCCCAGGGGTCGTCGCCGACCTGGGCGCGCACCCGCTCGTCCTGCGACCGCTCGGGGCCGACCGCCAGCGTCCACAGGACCACGGTGAAGGGCAGCCGCAACTGCCGGTCGATCGTGGCCAGGACCCGGTCCGCCCGTGCGAGCAGCTCGTCGTCCTCGTCACCCGTCACCGCGTTGAGTCCGCACAGGGCGTACTCCTCGTCGAGTCCGGGAGACGGCATCGGACCCACCGCGTCCAGGAGGTCGCGGGCGAGCGCGACGCGCTGACCGGCCAGGCCGTGCAGCCGCCAGAACCAGGACAGGGCCGCCATCAGCCGCAGGCCGTCGTCCGGTGCGCTGCGCACCAGGTGACGCAGCGCCGCGTCCAGGTCGCCGCGCTCGGCGGAGAGCCGGCTCAGCCAGGGCAGTTGGTCCGCGCCGCGCAGCAAGGGCTCGGCCCGCTCCGCGAGGCGCAGGTAGTACGCGGCGTGGGCGTCCTTCAACGTGGCGAGCGTCTCGTCCGGCAACTGCTCGGCGCAGAAGGCACGGATCGTCTCCAGCATCCCGTAGCGCCCGTCGGACGCGTCCAGGAACGACTTCTCGGCGAGCGAGGCCAGCAGATCCTCCGGGTACGCGATACCGCACACGGCCTCCACCGCGTCCAGCGTCGCGCCTCCTGAGAGCCCACCCCCGCTGAAGACCGTCAGGCGGCACGCCAGATCGCGCTCCTCGTCGTCGAGCAGCTCCCAGCTCCACTCGACGACCGCGCGCAGGGTGCGGTGCCGGGGCGCCTTGGTGCGGTCACCACGCGACAGGACCCGGAACCGGTCGCCGAGGCGCTCGGCCAGTTCCTCCACCGTCAGGGTGCGCAGCCGGGCGGCGGCCAGCTCGATGGCCAGGGGGAGTCCGTCCAGTGCCGTGCAGATGCCGTCGATCGCCGCCACGCGCGCGGGGCCCTCCGCGACCGCGTCGAAGTCGGGACGCACGGCCGCCGCCCGGTCCCGGAACAGCTGAGCCGCAGGACCCGCAGCCAGTGGGGGCACCGGACACAGCGCCTCGCCGGTGATCCCCAGGGCCTCCCGGCTCGTCGCCAGGATCCGCACTCCGGGGCAGGCGCCCAGCAGCAGCCCCGCCACCCGGGCCGCGCCCTCCACGACGTGCTCGCAGTTGTCGAGCACCAGGAGCGCCTCCCGCTCCTCCAGCACGGCGATCAACCGCTCCGTCGCGTCCGCGCTCTGCGGCCCCCGCAGCCCTTCACGGACGCCGAGTGCGCTCAGCACGGCGTACGGGATCTGCGCGCCGTCGGCGAGCGGGGCCAGCTCCACGTAGCAGACGTCCGGGCGGGACCGGGCCGACTCCATGGCCAACCGCGTCTTGCCCGCGCCACCGGGCCCCGTCAGCGTGACCAGCCGGGCCCCCGCCAGCATCTCGTCGATCCGGGCCAGCTCCTCGGCCCGCCCCACGAACCGCGTCAGCTGCGCGGGCACGCCCCGCTGACGCTGCGGCTCCCGTCCTTGCAGCAGCTCCAGGTGGAGGGCCGAGAGCTCCGCCGACGGGTCGGCGCCGAGCTCCTCCGCGAGGACGCTCCTCGCCTCCTCGTAGGCAGCCAGGGCCTCCGCGGGACGGTCCGCCGCGTGCAGCGCGCGCATCAGCAGGGCGTACAGCCGCTCGCTCAGCGGATGCCGGGCCAGCAGCTCACGGATCTCGGCGATCAGGTCCGGGCCCGAGCCCAGGGCGAGATCGGCGGCGATGCGGTCCTGCAGGGCGGTCAGCCGCAGCTCCTCCAGGCGCGGCAGCTCGTCTGGTGCGGGGCCGCGCCACAGCGCGAGGCCTTCACGGAGCAGTGCCGCCGCACGCGCGTGGTCGCCGGTCGCCAGGGCCTGCCCGCCTTCGCGCGCGAGGCGCTCGAAACGGTGCACGTCCACCGCGTCACGGTCGGTCACGAGCCGGTATCCGGCGGGCCCAGTCTCGATCTTCAGGTCCAGCCGCTTGCGCAGCCGCGAGACCTGGGACTGCAGCGCGTTCGCCGCGTTCGCCGGCGGGTCCTCGCCGTAGAGCCCGTCGATCAGGCGCTCCGGGGAGACGGTCCGGCCCGCGTCGAGCAGCAGCAGGGTCAGCAGGGCACGGGGACGCGGCCCCCCGGGGTCCAGAGGGCTTCCGTCGGGGGCCCGCACGTCGAGAGGGCCGAGGATGCCGAACCGCATGCGCAGAGTCTCGCAGCCGCCACCGACAGTCGGGCCGGAGATCGGGGATCTTGCCGCGGACCGGTGACGCGTCCGCGTGCGGACATGAAAAAGCCGGCCCCCGAGGGGACCGGCTTCTCAAGCAACCAGCGAGGTGGCCGCGCTACGCGTTACGTCAGCGCGAGACCTTGCCGGCCTTGATGCACGAGGTGCAGACGTTGAGCCGCTTCGGCGTCCGACCGACCACTGCACGCACGCGCTGGATGTTCGGGTTCCAGCGACGGGGCGTACGGCGGTGCGAGTGCGAAATGTTGTTGCCGAAGCCCGGCCCCTTGCCGCAGACGTCGCAGTTGGCAGCCACGGGTCACTCCAAAGACTTCAGATGCACTTACGGTTGATCCCGGCATGCCGGGATCGAGATCGGAGGATCTGAGTGGCGGTGCCAGGGGAGAGCCCGACGGATATCGGGCAACCGGAGCAGCATACAACGGCTGCTTCGGTAGAACGAAACTACCATGACCTGCCGGGAGGCTGCTCCGGCCGGGTGGACCCGGCCCTCTTCCTGACGAGCGCTCCGGCGGGGTCTACGCTGCGATGCCAGTCCAGCTGTTCAAGGAGGCGCAGGTGCCGCAGGTGCCGCATGTGCTCGACGTCGTCGCGGTGCGCGCCTGGTGCTCACTCGCCCTGGAGGCGCTCGGGCGCGACCGTGCGGAGATCGACGCGATCAACGTGTATCCGGTCGCGGACGGGGACACCGGCACCAATCTCTACCTGACCGTCGAGTCCGCGCATCAGGCCGTCGAGGCCGTCTTCGCGGGCCTCGGAACCGGTCCGGAACCGGCCGGTCCGACGCTGGCCGAGGTCGTGCGCGCGATGGCGCACGGCGCCCTGATCGGTGCCCGGGGGAACTCCGGGACGATCCTCGCCCAGCTGCTGCGCGGCATGGCCCAGGTCCTCGCCGGCGAAGGTACGGGTGACGGGGATCACGTGGCCGGGGCCGATGCGGGGGCGCTGCGTCTCGCCCTCCGTAGAGCCGCGGACTCCGCGCGGGACGCGGTCGCCCACCCTGTGGAGGGCACGGTGCTGACCGTGGCACGGGCCGCCGCGGACGCCGCCGCGCTCGTGGAGGGAGACTGCGGGGCCGTCGTCCGCGCCGCCTATGAAGGCGCGTGCGCGGCGCTCGACGCGACACCGGAGCAGCTCGCCGTCCTGCGCACCGCAGGTGTGGTGGACGCGGGCGGGCGCGGGCTCGTCACCGTCCTGGGAGCGCTCAGCCAGGCCGTCTCCGGAGAAGCGGCGCCGCAGCACAAGCAGGCACCCAGAGCCGTGCCCGAGGCCCCCGCAGAAGCGGGCGGCTCCCTCGAGTGCCCCGACGAGCACGGGGGCGCGGGGCCCGCCTTCGAGGTGATCTACCTCCTGGAGGCCGACGACCGGGCCGTCGCGCGACTGCGCACCCGGCTCGATGCCCTCGGCGACTCCCTCGTGGTCGTCGGCGGAGACGGCCTGTGGAATGTGCACGTCCACGTCGACGACGCGGGCGCCGCCGTGGAAGCGGGCGTGGAGGCCGGCCGCCCGTACCGCATCCGCATCACCCACTTCGGCCTCGGGGACGCGCACACAGGCGGCGGCGCCACACCGCCCAGGGAACGGGCGCAGCGGGCCGTCGTGGCCGTCGTGCCCGGCGACGGGCTGGCCGGGCTCTACGCGGAGGCCGGCGCGACCACCGTCCCGGACCGGCCCGGCGAACCGCCCGCCAGCGGGGAACTCGTCGACGCGATCCGCCGCGCCCACGCGCGCGAGGTGGTGCTGCTGCCGAACGACGCGGAGCTGCGCCACACCGCCGCCGCGGCGGCCGAACAGGCCCGCTCCGAGGGCGTACGGGTCGCCCTGATCCCGACCCGGTCCGCGGTCCAGGGCATCGCCGCGCTCGCCGTGCACGAACCCGACCGGCGCTTCGACGAGGACGTCGTCGCGATGACCTCGGCGGCCGGCGCGACCCGCTACGGCGAACTGACCGTCGCGGAGCGGCAGTCGTGGACCATGGCCGGGATCTGCCAGGCCGGCGACGTCCTGGGCCTCATCGAGGGCGACGTGGCCGTCATCGGCCACGAGGTCCCGGCCACGGCCCGCACGGTCCTGGACCGGATGCTCGCGGCCGGTGGGGAGCTCGTCACCCTGGTGCTCGGCGACGAGGTCCCCGACGAGGTCGCCCAGAGCCTCGAACAGCACGTCCGTGAGTCCTACCTGGCCGTCGACACGGTCATCTACCGGGGCGGCCGGCAGTCGGCGCTGCTGCTCATCGGCGTCGAGTAGCGGCCCCTCCTCGTCGGCCGGGTCCTCGTCGTGCGCGGTCTCCGGTCCGGCCGCTCGGGCGACCGGACCGGAGGCGCACCCGCGCGGGTCTAGCCCCGCAGCGCCTCCAGGGCCTCCCGAGCCTCGTCGCGGGCCTCCGGGTCCCCGGCCTCGTCGAAGGCCGCGGCCGCCCGCTCCAGGTGCTCCTGCGCGTCCGGGGCGTCCCGGCGAGCCAGGAGCTGGGCGAACTGGCGGTGCGTGTGGCCCAGTTCGGCCAGCAGGGCGGCACGGTCCTCGCCGGCGTCGGGCAGAGCCTCCTCGCAACCGGTGATCGCGGCCTCCATGCAGGCGCGCTCGGCGTCCGCGTCGGCGGAGTCCAGCCAGGCACGCGCGCGCAGACAGCGCACCACCGCGCCCGTCCGGCCCAGGGAAGCCCACAGCTCGCCCGCGCGCACGTACGCGCGGTCGGCGTCCTCGGGACGCCCGGCCCGGTCCAGCGCGTCGGCGGCCAGGTTCGCGAGCATCGCGTGGTCCCGCTGCTCCGGCCAGTGCTGGGCGAGCTCGGCCGCCTGCAGCCACGCCTCGGCGGACTGCAGGTGCTCGCCCAGGGCGCGGGCGCAGTCGCCCAGCCACCAGCGGGCCTGCACGATCGCGCCGTCGCCGTGATCGTCCGACGTCAGGTCGAGCAGCGCCGACTCCAGAATCTCGGCCGCCTCCGCGTGCCGGTCCTGGCCCAGCAGATGGCCGCCCAGCTGGAAGCGGGCCCAGGCGCCGAGCCCGGCGCCGTCACCGGCCTCGTCGGCCCAGTGCGCCGCCTCCAGGGCGTGGTCCGACGCCCCCCGCGCGTCACCGCCCGCAGCGAGGAGCTCCGCCAGCTGGAGCTGCAGCTGCGCCACGTCGTGCGGCTCCAGGACGCCCGCGCCGTGCTCCAGGGCCGCCCGCAGCCGCCGTTCACCCTCCTCGAGGTCGCCCCGCTCCCGGGCGAGACCGACAAGGCGCATGTCGCAGTCCACGGCCGCCCACGGCCGCTCCGCCGCCAGATGCGCCTCCACCGCGCCCTCGAACAGAGCGCGCGCCCCGTCGTCGTCACCACGGTGCACCGCGATGTCACCGAGCATGCCGCGCGCGGCCGCCGCCTGGGAGGCGAGGCGCGGAACGTCGGGGAACCGCTCGGCGAGGCCCAGCAGTTCCCGTACGCACGCCTCGGCGGCCGCGACGTCCTCGTCCCCGGCGTGCCCCATCAACAGGATGCGCGCCCGGCTCGTCAGCACGGCCGTCACCGGCCTGGCCGTCTCCGCGTCCAGTTCCGCGAACCCGTCGAGCACCACCTGCTCGTACGGCTCCCGGATCGCCGCGCGCGCCTCGTCCAGGCGTCCCGCGCGGGCCAGCGCGAACGCCCCACGCGCGCGTGCCGCGCGGGCCTCCGCCGGGTCGCCCGCCTCCTCGAACAGCGCGGCCGCGCGGTCGAAGCCGCCGGCGGTGTCGTCGGAGTGGATGGGGCCCGGCGGCGGGGGGAACCCCCCCCCGCCGCGGGCGGGGTACCACCGCGCCCGCGGCGCCGCCCGCCGCGAGCGCCCGGCGGGCCGGGGCCCCCCGCGCCGCGGTCAGCACCTGGCGGCGCCCCCACGCCGACTTCCCCAAGCCCGTCGGCGGCACCGAGACCAGC
>NZ_JBHYTK010000145.1:0-19436 GCF_042749255.1 Streptomyces sp. NPDC059524
CCTGAAATGCGACGCGAAGCGTCTGCATTTCAGGGGCGCGGGGAACTGCGCGACCAGCCACGACGGACCGGCACCCGGCGACGAACCGGCGAACCCACGGCGTGACCCGCCCTAGAACCCGGCACCCCCACGCGGCCCCCGCCCCGAGAGGACCTCCCCGTACGCCTGCATGAGATCGGCCAGCCGAAGCGTCGCCAGGTCGTCCCGCGTGGGCTCGACCAGATACCCGGTCAGCCGAAGGTCCCGGTACGCACAGGACTTCTCGTAGAGCGTCCGCAGGAACCGCCCGTTCCCGAGCTCGTCGATCCACCCCTGGTCGACCACGTGCCCGGCGATGGACCGCAGCTCCTCCAGCGCCTCCTCGTCCCACACGTCCCCGTTCTCCCCCGCGAGCACCTCCCCGATGGACGTGAGCTCGAGCGGCCGGTACGAGGGGAAGTCGACCCGGGTCGTGAAGCGGGACGACAGCCCCGGATTGGCGGCGAGCAGCCGGTCCATCCCCTCGGGATATCCGGCGAGGATCACCACCAGATGGTCCCGGTTGTCCTCGGCCCGCTTCAGCAGCACCTGAAGGGCCTCGTCCCCGTACGCGTCCCCCTTGCCGTACCCGGAGTTGGACAGCGCGTACGCCTCGTCCACGAAGAGGACGCCGCCGAGCGCCGAGTCGATCAGCTCGTTGGCCTTCACCGCCGTCTGGCCGAGGTACTCGCCGACTAGATCCGCGCGCTGGGCCTCCACGAGGTGATCGCCGCCGAGCAGCCCGAGCGCGTAGAAGACCCGGCCGAGGATGCGCGCCACGGTCGTCTTGCCGGTGCCCGAGGGACCGGAGAAGACGAAGTGCCGCTTCGGCGGCTGCACGGGCAGGCCCTGGCCGGCCCGCAGCCGCGCCATGTTCAACTGCGCGGACAGCGCCTTGACCTGGCGCTTGACCGGCTCCAGGCCGACCATCCGCTCCAGCTCGGCGAGCGCCTCCTCCAGCAGGGCGGGGTCCGCGGGCCCGGTGGGCAGCGGCGGCGGCACCGGCACCACGGCCTTCTCCCGCACGATGTCCGTCTCCTCGGGCGGGGGACCCGAGGACGCGCCCGGCGGCGGCAGGTCGGGGCCGGAGACCAGCAGATCGCGGCCGTCGCTCTCGTAGAGCGGGTCCACCGACTCCGCGCCGTCGAGGCCGTCCTGGTACCCGGTGAGCAGCGGCGCGAGATCGGAGCCGTCCGCGAGGTCGGCCAGGCCGTCGCCCTCGGAGATCGCGGCGAGCCGCGCGGAGGTGTCCATGAACGCGGGGTCGACCCGGTGGACGGCCCGGTACAGCGGCAGCGCGGCCGCCGAGCGGCCCGTGCCCTCGTGCGCCCGCGCCAGCCAGTACCGCAGTTCCTTGCGCTGGGGCTGCTCGCTGCGGCAGCGCATCAGTGCGGCGGAGAGCAGCGGCTCCGCCTGCCCGTACATCTCGAGCCGCACCCGGGCCATGCCGCCGAACAGGCCGGCCTCGATGCCGAGCAGCGGGTCGTCGATCAGCGCCTCGGTGTGCCGGACCAGCTGCTCCCAGTCCTTGACCAGGTAGGCCCGGCATGCGTGCAGGAAGCGGACGTGCCGGTCCGCGTCGACCGGCGGCAGCGTGGCCAGGGCCCGGTCGAGCTCGGGCACGTGCCGGCCGTCCAGCCAGTGCGAGGCGTGCGCGAGTAAGAGATCACGCGGCTGCTCCAGCACCGGCTGCACCCACCAGCCCAGCCAATACCAGGAGTTGAGCGTCCTGCGGTGCCGTGTGCGCTGCTCGCCGAAGCGGTCCCGGTGCCGGAACATCCGCAGCAGCGCCGTCGTCGTGTCGACCCGCAGCGCGTGCAGTCCGAGCCAGCCGTCTGCCATGCCCGGGTCGATCCGGACGGCGGCCTTGAACTCCTCCTCCGCCTGCGGATAGGCGCCCATCGTGTAGGCGTCGACGCCTCGCAGCCAGGCGAGGTCGGCCGGGCCCGTCGGCGTGCCGGTGCCGAAGTCCATCACGTCCCCCACATGCCGTGCCCCCGATGAACCGCTCTGTCTTGGACGGGAGTTGCCACGATGCGGACAGCGAGCCGTCCCAGGCCGCACCGAGAGGCATCGTACCCGCGCGGGCAGGGTGGACCGTAGGGCGCGAAGGGGTCGGATCGGGGCGATCGCCGAGGATCCGGTGCAGGTGGGGGCGGTGCCCGATGGTGACCCTGGGTGAGCAGGCGGCGCCGCGCCGAGACCGGTTTGCGGCTTTGAGGGCAGAACGAAGCCCCCGATCACGGGGGAACAACCGGGGGCTTCGCGTCTGCGGGGCGGCCTCCGAAGGCCGCACATTCAGAACGTAAGTCCTGTACGGCCCCTCGGTCAAGCGGAGTTGAGGCACTCCGGGAAACTCGTGGAAGGCGCTTTCCGCGGGGTCAGCGCACCGCTGGCGGACCTTCACGGTGAGTGACGGAACGGTGCTTCGGCGGGGTCACGGAGGGCCCTTGGCGCATCATGTACCCCTCCGGCTTCTCCTTGCACTCGCGCACCAATTCGTCCGCGAACGGCCAGGACGGGTCGAGGGCGAAGTGTGCGCGCTCCGCGGGGATCCACCCGTCCCAGAAGGCACGTTGGGGCTCACCGTCCCGGGCCCGCCCACGCGCCCAGGACGCCTCGGACGGCAGATCCAGCCACAGGAGCCGCGCCAGGAACGGCCGGATCGCGCTCCGTCCCGCGCCGACCCCCTCGATCAGCACCACGTCGGCGGCCGGAAGCGCGCGCACGGCACCGAACCGGCGCGCGTTCCAGTCGTACGTCTCGTAGTGCGCCGTCTCGCCCCGGGAGAGCGGCGCGAGCACCTGGGCGCGCAGCCGCTCGGTCCACGCGAACAGGGCGTCGTGGCTCGCGATGTCGTCGAGGCGCAGCACGGGCGCCCCGCCGAGCGCCGCCGCGAGCCGGGTCGCGAACGTCGACTTGCCGGAACCCGCGTGCCCGTCGACGCCGATCAGGCGCACGGGACCGCAGGAGGGCGGCAGTCGGCGCAGCCGGTCGGCGTACGGGGCGAGGGGTGCGTGCGCGTGGTCCACAGCGGTCAGGGTACGTGCCCGCGTACGCCGGTCGAGCAGGTGGCACCGCAGGTCATGCCAGTGGTGGAGACCAATATTGATGGGGTGACCGGAGGCGAAACGCTGGTGGAAATCCCGCTCCGGCGGCCATAGTTGGCGCACTGTTCCACCAGGAAGCACACCCCGCGTGCGCGCCTTCAGCGCCTCCCGCCCCGTCCGTACCGTCCGTCCGACCCGTCGACTGGGGGAACCACCTGATGACCCGACCCGATCCCGACACCGTCGAGCACCTCGAGTCCCGTATGTCCCGCAGAAGCCTGCTCGCGGCGGCCGCGGGCGTCGCGCTCGCCGCCACGGCGGCCGGTACCGCGAGCGCCGCGCCCCTCGCCCCCGGCGCGAAGGCGGCGCCCCGCGCCGTGGACAACCACGCGTGGGTGACCCTCGCCGACTGGCTCTCCGGCACCGGGCGCGGCACCCGCACCGTCGCCGGCGCCCGCCCGGGCCTGACCCTCGACCGCCCCGCGGGCACCCGCTCGTACACCGACCCGCATCTGAACCGGACGGCCGACTGGGAGTACGCGACCTGGACCTCGCCGGTCCACACGCTCTCCGTCCCCGCCACCGAGGTCATCGCCTCCTGGAACGCGCGCACCCCCGCCGGCACCTGGATCGAGGTCGAGCTGCAGGGCACGTACAGCGACGGCGGGAAGACGCCCTGGTACGTGATGGGCCGCTGGACCGCGGGGGACGACAAGGACGCCGACATCCGCCGCACTTCCGTCGACGACCAGAGCGACGGGAAGTCCAGCATCTGGACGGACACCTTCTCGATCGACGACGCGGCCTCCGGGCTGCGGCTCGTCTCCTACCGGCTGCGGCTGACCCTGCTGCGCACCCCGGGCGCCGACACCGCGCCGACCGTGTGGCGGCTCGGCGCGATGGGCTCCGACGTCCCGGACCGCTTCACCGTCCCGGCCTCCGCCCCGGGCCTGGCCGCCGAGCTGAAGGTCCCGCGCTACTCGCAGAACATCCACGCCGGCCAGTACCCCGAGTACGACAACGGCGGCGAGGCCTGGTGCAGCCCGACCTCCTCGCAGATGATCATCGAGTACTGGGGCCGCGAGCCCAGCTCCGACGACCTGTCCTGGGTGAACCCGGACTACGCGGACCCGCAGGTCTGCCACGCCGCGCGTTTTACGTATGACTACC
Organism: Streptomyces sp. NPDC059524; assembly: GCF_042749255.1. NCBI lineage: Bacteria > Bacillati > Actinomycetota > Actinomycetes > Kitasatosporales > Streptomycetaceae > Streptomyces > Streptomyces sp. NPDC059524. The sequence continues at coordinate 4,239 of NZ_JBHYTK010000145.1, forward strand.
AGTACGAGGGCTGCGGCAACTGGCCGTTCAACGCCGCCTACGCCGCCACGTACAAGGACCTGCAGGGTGTCGTCACCCGGCTCTCCTCCCTCACGGACCTGGAGACGCTGATCGCCGCGGGCATCCCGGCCATAACGTCTCAGTCGTTCCTCAAGGAGGAGCTGACCGGCGCCGGCTACGGGACCTCGGGCCATCTGATGACGGTCATCGGCTTCACCGCCGACGGCGACGTGATCGCCAACGACCCCGCCTCGCCGAACGACCCGGCGGTCCGCCGCGTCTACAAGCGGCGCGAGTGGGAGAACATCTGGCTGCGCACCAAGCGCTACAACTCCACCGGCAAGGTCGTCTCCGGCACGGGCGGCGTCTGCTACCTGTACTTCCCGGCCCGGCCGTCGTCCCGCCAGCGCAAGGCGCTCGCCGCCGTGGGCGTGCGCTGACGGGCGGCCGCGCCGCCGCGTGACCAACGTCTCGGCCGCACCCGGCCGAGGCGGTGGCATGGTGGTGAGGGAGCCGCCGGGGAGACCGGCTCCCGGGGAATCACCATCACGTCCACGAACAGCGAGACAGTCATGACCGCGAGCTCCGCCACCGCACCCGCCGCCGCACGCACCCGCACGGGTGGCCCGCGGGAGGACGGCCCGAAGATCCTCGAGCACGTCCTCGGCTGGACCTTCGTGGTCGTGCTCGCGATGCTCGTGACCCAGCTCGGCTGGATGTGAGCCGTACATGACGGAGGGCGGGGCCCGGCGCAGCCGGACCCCGCCCCTCGTGCGTCTGGTGCCTCGCGTCAGCTGATGGCCTTGATCAGCTCACCGTTCGACGTGTCGCCGGACAGCTCCCAGAAGAAGGTGCCGCCGAGGCCCTGACTGTTCTTGTAGTCCATCTTCCCGGCGATGGTCGCCGGGGTGTCGTAGGACCACCAGTTGGTGCCGCAGTACGCGTAAGCGGTGCCGCCGACCGTGCCCGTCGCCGGGCACTTGGTCTTGAGCTCCTTGTAGTCGTCGATGCCCTGCTCGTACTTGCCCGCCGCGGGGCCGGTCGCCGTGCCACCGGGCTTCTCCTGCGTCACGCCGGTCCAGCCGCGCCCGTAGAACCCGATGCCGAGCAGCAGCTTGGAGGCCGGGACGCCCATCGCCTTGAGCTTGGTGATGGTGGCGTCCGAGTTGTACCCGGCCTTGGGAATGCCGTCGTACGCGGTGAGCGGGGAGTGCGGGGCGGTCGGGCCCTGCGCGTCCCAGGCGCCGAAGAAGTCGTACGTCATCGGGTTGTACCAGTCGACGTACTGGGCTGCGCCCGCGTAGTCGGCGGCGTCGAGCTTGCCGCCCTCGGAGGCGTCGGCCGGGATGGCGGACGTGATCAGGTAGTCCGCGCCGAACTTCGAACGCAGCCCCGCCATCAGGTCCTTGTACGCGGCCCGGCCGCTGGTGTCGCAGGTCAGGCCGCAGGCGTTCGGGTACTCCCAGTCGATGTCGATGCCGTCGAAGACGTCGGCCCACTTGGAGTTCTCGACGAGGTCGTAGCAGGACTGGGCGAAGGCGGCGGGGTTCTTGGCCGCCTCCGTGAAGCCGCCGGACCAGGTCCAACCGCCGAAGGACCAGAGGATCTTGAGGTCCGGGTGGAGCTTCTTGAGCTTGCGCAGCTGGTTGAAGTTGCCGCGCAGCTCCTGGTCCCAGGTGTCGGCGGCGCCGTCCACGGACTGGTCCGCGGTGTACGCCTTGTCGGTCGCGGCGTAGGCGTCGCCCATGGTGCACTTGCCGCCCTGGACGTTGCCGAAGGCGTAGTTGATGTGGGTGAGCTTGTCGGCCGAGCCGGAGGTCTCGATGTTCTTGACGTGGTAGTTCCGGTCGTAGACACCCCACTCCGTGAAGTAGCCGACGACTTTCGAGCCGGCCGCCGCCTGGGGGGAGCCGGCGGTCTCGCGTGCGGTGGCGGTGCCCGCGGAGGCGAGCAGTCCGGCGCCGAGGACGGCGCAGCACGCGGCGGAGACGAGCGCCTTGAACGAGGCGCGCGGGAGGTGCGGTCGGAGCATCGTGTCTCCTCGTGGGGGAGGGGAGCGTGGGGGAAGTGGTGCTGGACCTGCGGGCAGGACACTAGAAGGACTAGACCAGTGCGTCAATGGTCCGAACCAATCCGCTCCGATTCCGGCCACGCGCCGGGCCGCGCTCTTGCGCGGTTCGAGCGCACGCGAAAAACTTTCAGTAAGCGGTCGTTAACTAGTGACGCGGGCTTCCGGATCGGGAATACTCAACACGCCGCAACCGCTGGTCAGCCGCTTCTGAGACCCAGAACGGCAGCATCGGTTCCGGTAGTGACCACCCCCCGGTGGCGCCGCTCAACCCCGCGGCCGCCACCGCAGCGCCCGCCCAGAGGAGAGCGTCGTTATGCCGGAGTCAGGAGTCGAGCGGCAGCTGCCGACGGACGAAGCCCGCGACCTGTTGCAGCTGGTCCGTGACATCGCCCAGCGGGAGATCGCCCCGCGCGCCGCCGAGGAGGAGGAAGCCGGGCGGTTCCCGCGCGACACCTTCGCCCTCCTGTCCTCCTCGGGACTGCTCGGCCTGCCCTACGACTCCGAGTTCGGTGGCGGCGACCAGCCCTACGAGGTCTACCTCCAGGTCCTCGAGGAGCTCGCGGCCGCCCGCCTCACCGTGGGCCTCGGCGTCAGCGTGCACTCGCTGGCCTGTCACGCCCTGGCGAACTTCGGCACCAAGGAGCAGCGCTCGGAGCACCTGCCCGACATGCTCGCCGGCGGTCTGCTCGGCGCGTACTGCCTGTCCGAGCCGGCCTCCGGGTCCGACGCGGCGTCGCTGCGCACCAAGGCGGTCCGCGAGGGCGGCGACTGGGTGCTCGACGGCACCAAGGCCTGGATCACCCACGGCGGCGTCGCCGACTTCTACACGGTCCTGGCCCGCAGCGGCGGCGAGGGCGCCCGGGGGATCACCGCGTACCTGGTGCCCGGTGACGCGGAGGGGCTGAGCGCCGCGGCGCCCGAGAAGAAGATGGGCATGAAGGGCTCGCCCACGGCCCAGATCCACTTCGACGGGGTGCGGATCCCCGACGCCCGCCGCATCGGGGACGAGGGGCAGGGCTTCCAGATCGCCCTGGCCGCGCTCGACTCCGGCCGGCTCGGCATCGCCGCCTGCGCGATCGGCGTCGCCCAGGCCGCGCTCGACGCGGCGATCGAGTACGCCAAGGGCCGTTCGCAGTTCGGCCGGCCCATCGCCGACTTCCAGGGCCTGCGCTTCATGCTCGCCGACATGGCGACGCAGATCGAGGCGGGCCGCGCGCTGTACCTCTCGGCGGCGCGGCTGCGCGACGCCGGACTGCCGTTCTCCAAGCAGGCCGCCATGGCCAAGCTGCTGTGCACGGACGCGGCGATGAAGGTCACCACGGACGCGGTCCAGGTCTTCGGCGGGTACGGCTACACGGCCGACTTCCCGGTCGAGCGCTACATGCGCGAGGCGAAGGTGCTGCAGATCGTCGAGGGCACCAACCAGATCCAGCGGATGGTCATCGCTCGTCACCTCGCGGGTCCGGAGACTCGCTGAGCGCTCCGCCGAACTCCCCGGTCCGCACGGTGGGCGCGACCAGTCGCGCCCACTCGGGGTCCGGCCGCCCCGGCAGTGTCCGCCCCCGGTCGGCCCAGGAAGCGAGCAGCTCCCGGTAGATCGGCGGGTCCTGCGGTTCGGGGGCGCGCGCCGCGGGCTTGCGGGAGGCCCGCTGCTGAACCGATTCTGCGGGGGCCGGGACGAGGGCGCGCCTGCGGCGTCCGGTGGGCGCGGGGACGGCGGTCTGCGTCGGGGTCATGCCAGGTCAACGGCCGCGGCCGTACCGGAGTCACCTCCGGCGCCTATCGAGCGTGAGTTCGTGGCATAACCGTGCGCGTGCCCGGGAGGCGCCGCCGCGCGGGTGCGATCAGCCGCGTGCGACGCGTGCGACGCGTGCGACGCGTGTGCGCCGCGCCCTCGGCGCGGGCCTTCGACGAGGGCCTGCGGTGAATGTCTTCGGTGCAGGCCTGAAGGCGGCGCACGGCGCCGGCCCGGCAACCCGCCCCCGCATCTGGTGCCCGCCCGTGATCTGACGTACCGTCAACTCCGCCGCCGGGCAGGCCGTACCCCTCCGGGCGACGTCAACTGCCGTGCGCCGGAGGAGAATTGCCGTGGCCGAAGACGACCGTCCCGTGGCTCTCGACGAGTACCCGATCCATCAGGTGCCGCTGTCGATGAAGCACGTCGCCACGAGCGACCGCAACGCCTACGACCGTTGCATCTTCCATCTCGTCGACCCCACCGGCGAGTTCCTGCTCATCCTCGGACTCGGCGTCTACCCCAACCTGGGGGTTATCGACGCCTACGCCACCCTGCGCGTCGGCGACACCCTGCACGCCGTGCGCGCCTCGGACGCGCTGAGCGACGAGACCCGCATGGAGCTGAGAGTCGGCCCGCTGCGCATCCACGTCGAGCGGCCGCTCCACGACTTCGTCCTGAGCTGCGCCGCCGACCCCGACGACCCCGACGGACTCTCCTACGAGATCAACTGGAGCGCCGACTTCCCCGCCTTGTGGGAACCGCACCACCTCCAGCGCCGCGGTGGCCGCCTCACCCTGGAGGGCCGGCGCTTCGTGCAGGCCGGACACTGCGACGGCCGGCTCCGCGTCGGCGGCCGCGACGTCGACGTACGGGGCTGGACCGGCACCCGCGACCGCAGCTGGGGCGTGCGGCCCATCCCCGGCGAGGAGGGCGGGCGGCTCGCGCAGGAGAACCCCGCCGAGGGCTTCCACTGGATCTGGGCCCCGGTGCGCTTCGCCGACCGCTTCCTCATGGTCGTCCTCCAGGAGGACGCCGACGGCTTCCGCACCCTCAACGACGCCACCCTCGTGCGCCCCGGGCACCGCGACCGCCAACTCGGCTGGCCCCAGGCCGACATCACCTACCGCCCCGGCACCCGCCACCCCGAGCGGGCGGTCGTCCACCTCATCGACCCCGTCGACCGCAAACCCCTGGAACTCGGCGTCGAGATCCTCGCGTCCTCACCGCTCGCCGTCGGCGCGGGCTACCCGCCGGCCGACGACTGGCAGCACGGCACCTGGCAGGGCCGCGACTGGACCGACCGCCGCGCCTACGGCCTCTCCGACCCCGCCGCGCACCCGCTCGCCGGTTACGGCGTCATCGACCACGCGGCCCGCTTCACCCTCGACGGACAGGTCGGCCACGGCATCTTCGAGCACGGCAGCTTCGGACGGCACGACCCCAGCGGCTTCACCGGCTTCGACTCGACGGCCCCCGCCCGTCCCTGAGCCCCGGACCGGGCCGCACCACCGACATCTGAACACCGGTACACACAGAGGGAGTCCGGCCATGGCCACGGCACCGCGCCCCCGCACCTCCACCCGCGAACCCGAGGAGCTCGCCCGCCGGCTCGGCGCCTGGCTGGACCGCCGGCTGCCGGGCGCCCGCGCGGTCAACGTCGCCGTCCCCGAGTCCAACGGCATGTCGAGCGAGACGCTCCTCTTCGACATCGAGCACCCGGACCCGCCCGTGCGGGCCTGCGCCCTCCGGCTCGCCGCCGACCCCTCCGCGTACACGGTCTTCCCCGAGTACGACATGCCGCGGCAGTACCGCACGATGCGCCTCGCCGCCCGCACCGGACTGCCGGTGCCCGCCGTGCTCTGGCTCGAGGAGGACCCCGAACCGCTCGGCGCGCCCTTCTTCGTCATGGAGCGCGTCGCCGGCCGCGTACCGCCCGACGTCATGCCCTACACGTACGAGGGCAACTGGCTGCACGCCGCCACCGACGCCGAGCGCGCGGAACTGGAGGACGCCAGCGTCCGCCTGCTCGCCCGGCTGCACGACGGCGTCCCCGCCAAGGAGGCCGGCTTCCTGGAACTGCCCGGAGAGGGCAGCCCGCTGCGCCGCCACGTCGACGCCCAACGCGCCTACTACGCCTGGGTGGTGGAGGGCCGGCCCCGCTCACCCCTGATCGAGAGCGCCTTCGACCGGCTCGCGCGGCTGTGGCCGGACGAGGAGGGCGAGGCGGTGCTCAACTGGGGCGACGCCCGCATCGGCAACGTCATCTACGACGGCTTCACCCCCGCCGCGGTCCTCGACTGGGAGATGGCGGCGCTCGCCCCGCGCGAGGTCGACCTCGGCTGGACCGTCTATCTCCACCGCTTCTTTCAGGACCTCACCGAGAGCTTCGGCCAGTCCGGACTGCCCGGCTTCCTGCGCCGCGACCGCGTCGAGGCGCGCTACGCGGACCTGACCGGACACACCCCGCGCGACATGGACTTCTACACGCTCTACGCAGCCCTGCGGCACGCCGTCGTGATGCTCCGCGTCGCCTACCGGCAGGTGCACTTCGGCGAGGCCGCCGTACCCGCGGATCCGGACACACTGATCCTGCACCACGACAGTCTGCGGGCCATGGTGCAGGGCAGTTACTGGAACGGGCGGGACTGAGCGCGCGTCAGGCCGCGCGGCGGTCCCGCTGCCGGGGCACCTGGATCGGGCGCGAACCGGGGCCGCCCACGTGCGAGAACGGCTGCGTGCGCCAGTCGAGCCCCTGAGGGAGCGTCAACAGCAGCGCGGTGTCCTGCTCCTGGGCGCCGGTCAGCTCGTCCGCCGCGGCCGCGTCCGCGGCCGCGCGACCGGTGCCCGCGCACACGGTGAGCCCGAACGGGTTCCACGCCGAGGTCACGTGCGCGTGCTCGGGCAGCACGTCCTCGTCGGCCAGAAGGGCGATGGGCTGCGAGCAGTCCGGGCAGATCACCCGGTACATCTCGAAGGTGTCGTACGCGTCGAGGTCGTCCCCGTCGAAGACGTCGGGTTCGACGCCCTCCGGCTGGGGCTCGACGACCGCCTGCTTGCGGCCACGTGCGGCAGTGCGTCCGGGACGCTTCACACTCTGCATGGGAATCTCCCCCTCGGGTGGGCCGGCCGCGGATGTCCTTGAGTCGCGGGCCTCGGCCACAGCAAGCACTTCCCGCCCGGTACCCGGGGTAATCGCGCCATGCCCGCGGACACGGCTCCAGACGTGTGGTCTTGGTCACATGCCGTGTGGGTGTGCCGGATGCGAGGTAGGCGAGAGGCCCGCTTCACCCCGTTCCGGGCGGCCGGCTGCGCCGCTCCGGTATCCGGCGGGATCAAGTGACCGGTAGGTTCGTCGCCATGGAGGAGCTCGACCGACAGATTGTGCAGCTGCTCGTCAAGGACGGGCGGATGAGCTACACCGACCTGGGCAAGGCCACGGGCCTGTCCACCTCGGCGGTGCACCAGCGCGTGCGCCGGCTCGAACAGCGCGGCGTGATCCGGGGCTACGGCGCGATCGTGGACCCCGAGGCGGTCGGGCTGCCGCTCACCGCGTTCATCTCGGTGAAGCCGTTCGACCCGAGCGCCCCCGACGACATCGCGGAGCGCCTCGCCGGCGTCCCCGAGATCGAGGCCTGCCACAGCGTCGCCGGAGACGAGAACTACATCCTCAAGGTGCGCGTCGAGACCCCCCTCGAGCTGGAGAACCTGCTCACCCGGGTCCGCTCCCTCGCCGGCGTCTCCACCCGCACCACGGTCGTCCTCTCCACCCCCTATGAGGCCCGCCCGCCCCGCATCTGACCCCGCGACGCCCGCGGCGCCGCTCCCGCAGCGCGACATTTGGGACCCCGGCACCGGACCGGGGCACCCCGCGCGGGAGACTGTCCCCATGAGCACGCCCCCCAGCACCCGTACCGTCCTCCTGCGCCGCGGCGAGGTCCACAGTCCCGCCGACCCCTTCGCCACCGCCATGGTCGTGGAGGCCGGGCACGTCGCCTGGGTCGGCTCGGAAGGCGCGGCGGACGCGTTCGCGGACGGGGTCGACGAGGTCGTCGACCTCGACGGGGCGCTCGTCACCCCGGCGTTCACCGACGCCCATGTGCACACCACGTCGACCGGCCTGGCCCTGACCGGCCTCGACCTGACCGGCGCCCGCTCCCGCGCCGAGGCACTGACCCTCGTACGGCGGCACGCCGACGACCACCCCGAGGACCGGGTGCTGCTCGGCCACGGCTGGGACGCCGCGCGCTGGCCCGAGGACCGTCCGCCGTCGCGCGGGGAGCTCGACGAGGCCACCGGCGGCCGCCCCCTGTACCTCTCCCGCATCGACGTGCACTCCGCCGTCGTCACCACCGCCCTGCTCGACCTCGTGCCCGGCGTCGCGGACCGCCCCGGCTTCAGCCCCGACGGGCCGCTCACCCGCGACGCCCACCATGCCGTCCGGGCCGCAGCCCTCGGCGCGGTCGGCTCCCGCCAGCGCACCGAGGCCCAGCGCGCCGCCCTGCGCCGGGCCGCCTCCCTCGGCATCGGTTCCGTCCACGAGTGCGGCGGCCCCGACATCTCCTCCGAGGACGACTTCACCGGGCTCCTCGACCTCGCCCGCTCCGAGCCGGGCCCCCGCGTCGTCGGCTACTGGGCCGACCGGGACATCGAGCGCGCCCGCGGCCTCGGCGCGCTCGGCGCCGCCGGCGACCTCTTCGTGGACGGCGCCCTCGGCTCCCACACCGCGTGCCTGCACGAGCCGTACGCCGACGCCGCGCACACCGGCACCGCCTACCTGAGCGCCGAGGACGTCGCCGCCCACGTCGTCGCCTGCACCGAGGCCGGACTCCAGGCCGGCTTCCACGCCATCGGCGACGCCGCGGTCACCGCGGTCGTCGACGGGGTGCGCGCCGCCGTCGACAAGGTGGGCCTCGCCCGCGTACGGGCCGCCCGGCACCGCGTCGAGCACGCCGAGATGCTCAGCCCCGAAAGCATCGCCGCCTTCGCCGAGTTCGGCCTCACCGCCTCCGTGCAGCCCGCCTTCGACGCCCTGTGGGGCGGCGCGGAGGGCATGTACGCCGACCGGCTCGGCGCCGAGCGCGCCCGTGCCCTCAACCCGTACGCGGCCCTGCTGCGGGCCGGTGTGCCGCTCGCCTTCGGCTCCGACAGCCCCGTCACTCCGCTGGACCCGTGGGGCACCATCCGCGCCGCCGCCTTCCACCGGACCCCCGAGCACCGGGTGTCCGTCCGCGCCGCCTTCACCGCGCACACCCGCGGCGGCTGGCGCGCCGTCGGCCGCGACGACGCGGGCATGCTCGTGCCCGGCGCCCCCGCCGACTACGCCGTCTGGCGCACCGACGAGCTGATCGTGCAGGCGCCCGACGACCGGGTGGCCCGCTGGTCCACCGACCCGCGCTCCGGCACCCCCGGCCTGCCCGACCTCACGCCCGGCGCCCAACTGCCGGTCTGCCTGCGGACGGTGGTCTCCGGTCAGACCGTCTTCGTACGGCCGGAAGAGTGATGTGCGCGGGCGGTGTGCGACCCGCTCCGGATCGGCACCGTCCCGCACGACCTGCGCATCCTCGGCCCTGACCAGGCGAGTTCAGGGAGAGGCGCAGGTCAATCGGCTGTTGACAGGACGCGGAGGTCGGCCGGTAGGTTCTGCCGGGTCCACCACCTCCAGGTACGACCGGGGAATTCCGCGCAGTCGTCGAACGCAGCCGGATCACGGGGTGGGGGGGCCCCCCGCGCCCCACCCGCGCGGTGCGGGACCCGCGCCCGCCCCCCGGGGGGCCGGGCCGGGGCGGCCGGGGGGGCGGGGGGGGCCCCGGCCCCCCCGATGACGCGACCCCCCCGCCCCTGGGGGGGGGGGGCCCTTCGCGGAGGGGGTCGGTCGGCGGGGAGCCGGTCACGCCTTGGTGACGTCCTCGACCTCCTCCTCGGGTTCGCGGCCCGGGGTCTTGAGGTCGAACTTCGTGATCGCGAACCGGAAGACCGCGTAGTACACGACTGCGAATCCCAGGCCGATCGGAATGATCAGCCAGGGTTTGGTCGCGAGCCCCCAGTTGATGACGTAGTCGATCAGGCCCGCGGAGAAGCTGAAGCCGTCCTTGACCCCGAGCCCCCAGGTCACCGCCATCGAGACACCGGTGAGGACCGCGTGCACCGCGTACAGGGCGGGGGCGATGAAGACGAAGGAGTACTCGATCGGCTCGGTGATGCCCGTGACGAACGAGGTCGCCGCGATCGAGACCATCATGCCGCCGACCGCCTTGCGCCGCTCCGGCCGTGCGCAGTGGTACATCGCGAGGCAGGCCGCCGGCAGGGCGAACATCATGATCGGGAAGAAGCCCGTCTGGTAGATGCCCGCGTGCGGGTCGCCGCTGAGGAACATGTTGATGTCGCCGTGCACCGTGGTGCCGTCCGGCTTGGTGTACGAGCCGAACTGGAACCACAGCGGGACGTTCAGGAACTGGTGCAGGCCGATGACCAGCAGCGCGCGGTTCGCGACGCCGAAGATGCCGGAGCCGATGGCGCCCAGGTCCTGGAGCCAGTTCGAGAAGCTCTCCAGGCCGTCACCGATCGGCGGCCAGACCCACAGGCACAGGACGGCGACCACGATGCCGACGAACGCCATGATGATCGGGACGAGCCGGCGGCCGTTGAAGAAGCCCAGCCACGACACCAGCTTGGTGCGGTGGAAGCGGACCCAGAAGAAGGCCGCGAGCAGGCCGATGACGATGCCGCCGAACACGCCCGGGTTCTGGTACGTGGCGGCGGCCGCCGCCTTGCTCGAGTAGTCGATGCACACCCCGCCCGCGAGGGCCTGGCCCTTGGGGCAGTCCACCGGGAACTGGTGCAGCACGCCCCGGTACACGAGGAAGCCGGCCACCGCCGCGAGCGCGGTCGAGCCGTCCGCCTTCTTCGCCATGCCGATCGCGACACCGATGCAGAACAGGAGCGGCAGACCCAGGTCGGAGTCGAGCAGCGCACCGCCCGCACCTGCAAACACCTTCGCGACATCGGTCCAGCCGAGACCGTCGTCGCCGAACACGTCGGGCTGGCCGAGCCGGTTGACGATGCCCGCGGCCGGGAGCACGGCGATGGGCAGCTGAAGGCTGCGGCCCATCTTCTGGAGGCCCTGGAAGAAGTTGCTCCACGGGCTCGGGCGGGCTGCGGCGGCTTCGGAGCTCATGGTCGTCCTCCCGGAACAGAGCAACGGTCGGCGGGCGTTGGATAGAGTGGTCAACTGGTGTAGACCAGTTGCGGGACGGGTCGGCCCACGTGCTCGTCATCTTTCGTCACGGGTGGCGTCACCGCTCGCGAAGTTGAGCCAACCGTGGGTTACCGTGACAAAGCGGCCCAAAGGCGGGCCCGGAGAAACAGGGAGAACGAAATGGCCACGAAGGCTGAGAAGATCGTCGCCGGGCTCGGCGGGCTCGACAACATCGAAGAGGTCGAGGGCTGCATCACCCGCCTGCGCACCGAGGTCATCGACCCCTCCAAGGTCGACGAGGCCGCCCTCAAGGCCGCCGGCGCCCACGGCGTCGTCAAGATGGGCACCGCCATCCAGGTCGTCATCGGCACCGACGCCGACCCGATCGCCGCCGACATCGAAGACATGATGTGACGCACTGACCCGTCACCCGACGTCCCCCCGACGTCATCCGAAGGCCCCGCCGCCCCTCCACCGGACAGCGGGGCCTTCCCCGTACCGGGATACGCTCACCCCTATGTCTCGCATCGACGGCCGCACCCCCGAACAGCTCCGCCCGATCACCATCGAACGCGGCTGGAGCAAGCACGCCGAAGGCTCCGTCCTCGTCTCCTTCGGCGACACCAAGGTCTTCTGCACCGCCTCCTTCACCGAAGGCGTCCCCCGCTGGCGCAAGGGCAGCGGCGAGGGCTGGGTCACCGCCGAGTACTCGATGCTGCCCCGCGCCACCAACACCCGCGGCGACCGCGAGTCCGTCCGCGGCAAGATCGGCGGCCGCACCCACGAGATCAGCCGCCTCATCGGCCGCTCGCTGCGCGCCGTCATCGACTACAAGGCCCTCGGCGAGAACACGATCGTCCTCGACTGCGACGTCCTCCAGGCCGACGGCGGCACCCGCACCGCCGCCATCACCGGCGCCTACGTGGCCCTCGCCGACGCCATCGCCTGGGGCCAGGGCAAGAAGCTCATCAAGGCCGGCCGCAAGCCCCTCACCGGCACCGTCGCCGCCGTCTCCGTCGGCATCGTCGACGGCGTCCCCCTCCTCGACCTCCGCTACGAGGAGGACGTCCGCGCCGACACCGACATGAACGTCGTGTGCACCGGCGACGGCCGCTTCGTCGAGGTCCAGGGCACCGCCGAGGCCGAGCCCTTCGCCCGCGACGAGCTCAACTCCCTGCTCGACCTCGCCGTTCTGGGCTGCGACGAGCTGGCCGCCGCGCAGCGCAAGGCACTTGAGAGCACCCTCGGCAAAGACCTCGCCTAGGTAAAGAACTTCCCAAGCAGGGTGGCAACCACCCAGCCACCGACTGCGTCACTACGGACAGGTGGACGGCGCACCACAACGGCCGTCGCCCGCCCGTCCGTACATCAGGGGAGGACCGTTCCATGCCCGCGCGCCGACGATCCCGTCACCGCCGTCTCGCCGTACTCGCCGCCGCCGCGGCACTGATCGCCGTCCCGGCCGCCGCCGGCTGCTCCGCCGTCGACAAGGCCCTCGACTGCGTCCGGACCGCCGACGCCATCGCCGACAGCGTCGTCGACCTCCAGCAAGCCGTGGAGAACGCGGCGAACGACCCGACGCAGGCGAGCGAGGCGCTCGACTCCATCGACAAGAACCTCGACGAGATCAGCGACAAGACCGACAACGCCGACGTGTCGAAGGCCGTCGACGATCTCGGCACGGCCGTGGACAACGTCCGTACGTCCATCAAGAACGGCGACGCGACCCCCGACGTCGAGCCCGTCACCGACGCCGCGAGCGAACTGACCAAGGTCTGCACCCCGTAACCGGGCCCCGCACGCCCGGGCCGCGATACTGGGAGGCATGACCCGCCTCATCCTCGCCACCCGCAACAACGGCAAGATCGTCGAACTGCGCTCGATCCTCGCCGACGCAGGCCTGCCCCACGACCTCGTCGGCGCGGACGCGTACCCCGACGTCCCGGACGTGCGCGAAACCGGCGTCACCTTCGCCGAGAACGCCCTGCTCAAGGCGCACGCCCTGGCCAAGGCCACCGGTCTGCCCGCCGTCGCCGACGACTCCGGCCTCTGCGTCGACGTCCTCGGCGGCGCCCCCGGCATCTTCTCCGCGCGCTGGGCCGGCCGCCACGGCGACGACCGGGCCAACCTCGACCTGCTCCTTGCCCAGCTCGGCGACATCGACGAGGACCGCCACCGCACGGCCCACTTCGCCTGCGCCGCCGCCCTCGCCCTGCCCGACGGCACGGAGCGCGTCGTCGAGGGCCAACTCCGCGGCCTCCTGCGCCACAAGCCCTCCGGCACCAACGGCTTCGGCTACGACCCGATCCTCCAGCCCGACGGCGAGACCCGCACCTGCGCCGAACTCACCCCGGCCGAGAAGAACGCGATCTCCCACCGCGGCAAGGCGTTCCGGGCGCTGGTCCCGGTGGTGAAGGAACTGCTGGGCTGAGGCGCCGCTGAGTCCGCGTCACGTACGGCGAAGGGGCCGCCCGGTGGTCCGGGCGGCCCCTTCGCGGTGCCGCGTGCGGTCGGAGGGACTCGAACCCTCACGGGATTTCTCCCACCGGGACCTAAACCCGGCGTGACTGCCAATTCCACCACGACCGCAATAAAACGGACATTCAGCCTCTCGGGTGAATGCCGCTCCGTCAGTGTACGGCCGGGGGTGGCGGCGCCGGGCGGGAGATCCGCCGGTTGCCCGGTGCTAGATCCCCAGGTCCTTGATGATCTTGGCTACGTGGCCGGTGGCCTTCACGTTGTAGAGGGCTCGTTCGACCTTGCCCTCCTCGTCGACGATCACCGTGGAGCGGATCACTCCGGTGACGACCTTGCCGTAGAGCTTCTTCTCGCCGTAGGCGCCGTAGGCCTCCAGGACCTTCTTGTCGGGGTCGCCGACCAGGGTGACCTTGAGGTTCTCCTTCTCGCGGAACTTGGCGAGCTTCTCCGGCTTGTCGGGCGAGACGCCGATGACGTCGTAGCCGGCGCCGGCCAGCACGTCGAGGTTGTCCGTGAAGTCGCAGGCCTGCTTGGTGCAGCCGGGGGTCAGGGCGGCCGGGTAGAAGTAGACGATCGTCTTGCGGCCCTTGTGGTCGGCGAGGGAGACCTCGTTGCCGTCGGCGTCGGGAAGGGTGAAGGCGGGGGCGGTGTCGCCGGGCTGCAGTCGCTCGCTCATGTCGCTCGCATCTCCTCGCGGGTGGGTGACTCAGCCCGAGCGTAATGCGGGGAATGGGGGTGCCGGGGGGTGCGGGGGGCGGCGAGCTGACAGACTGTCTGTCAGTACAGTCCAGTAGCACAGTCCACCAGCACGGCAGAGTGCGGTAAACGCAGCGATCACGGAGGCAGCGCGGTGTCGGACACGTCCAGCAGGTCGGATACGCCGGAGACGCGGACGCCGGCGCAGATCGAGGCGGACATCAAGCGCCGCCGTGACGCCCTGGCCGAGACGCTCGACGAGATCGGGGTGCGGGTGCACCCCAAGACGATCGTCGGCGACGCGAAGGCCAAGGTCGCAGCCCAGGTCGACCACACCCTCGGGCGGGCCTACGTCAGCGCCAACCGGTTCGTCTCGGACGTCAAGGGACAGCTCGTCACCGACGAGGGTGCGCCGCGCCTGGAGCGGATCGTTCCCGTCGCGCTGCTCGCGGTCGGGGTCGTCGGGCTCCTCACGGTGCGTTCGCGGCGTCGCAAGGGCTGACCCTGGGGAGTCGGCGGGCGCCGGGGCAGGTAAGTTCGTCGCCGTGAGCGCCAACGACAAGCACAGCACCCACCACGACGACAAGCTGCCCATCCGGATGCTCCACGACCGGGTGCTCGTGCGGCAGGACGCCTCCGAGGGCGAGCGGCGCAGTGGTGGCGGCATCCTCATCCCCGCCACGGCGGCGGTCGGCAAGCGGCTGGCCTGGGCCGAGGTCGTCGCGGTCGGGCAGAACGTGCGGACCGTGGAGCCCGGGGACCGGGTGCTGTACGACCCCGAGGACAGGGCCGAGGTCGAGGTGCGCGGGGTGGCCTACGTGCTGATGCGCGAGCGGGACCTGCACGCTGTCGCCGCGGACCGCTTCGAGGGCTCCGAGGACTCCACGGGCCTTTACCTCTGACACTGCGGGAGGGGGGGGGGGGGGGGTGGTCCTGACGCGGTTTGGGGGGGGGGTGGGTGGGGGGGGGGTGGGGGGCGGTCTGGCGGGTGCGCGGGGGGGGCGGGGGGCGCGGCCCGGG
>NZ_JBHYTK010000145.1:19446-20330 GCF_042749255.1 Streptomyces sp. NPDC059524
GTGCGGCGGGGGACGTTTGGGTGGCCTCGGGGGCCGCCCCGGGTATAACCCTCGGCTCTGGGGGGGGGGGTTGTTCCTCGTGTAACCACCCCCCTTTTGCGTGCCCTTTGCTATCTTGGAGGGAGCCCGACGAGACGCGCCGTACCGGGACCCGCAAAGACGACGCACCCCTGTTGAGAACCACTGACGGAGGTGCCAGTCATGGCCTGGGTTCTGATCGTGATCGCCGGACTTCTCGAGGTCGCCTGGTCGATCGGCATGAAATTCACCGAGGGCTTCACCCGCCTGTGGCCGAGCGTCTTCACCGGCGCCGGCATCGTCGCCAGCATGCTCCTGATCTCCTACGCGGCGAAGTCGCTGCCCATCGGGACGGCGTACGGGGTGTGGGTCGGGATCGGGGCGGCGGGGGCCGCGATTGTCGGCATGCTGGCCCTTGGTGAACCGGCGACGGTTTCCCGGGTCTTCTTCATCGTGCTGCTGCTGGTGGCGATCATCGGGCTGAAGGCCACGTCGGGGCACTGACCTTGCGCTCCGCGCGGGGCGGGGTTTTCGGGGCGGCTTCGCCGATCCGGGTGGGCGCCGTAGCTTCGTCGGATCGTTGCCGGGTGCCGCCCGGTGGGGCTTCTCGCGCAGTTCCCCGCGCCCCGCGACGGAGTCGCTGATCGGGTACAGCCCCGCGCCCCTCAAGGGGCACACTTCGTGCGCCCCCAGGGGCGTGTTGCTCGCGCCCCGCGACGGAGTCGCTGATCGGGTACAGCCCCGCGCCCCTGAAGGGGCACACTTCGTGCGCCCCCAGGGGCGTGTTGCTCGCGCCCCGCGACGGAGTCGCTGATCGGGTACAGCCCCGCGCCCCTGAAGGGGCACACTTCGTGCGTCCCCAGGGG
>NZ_JBHYTK010000146.1:0-20267 GCF_042749255.1 Streptomyces sp. NPDC059524
GGGCACCTGGGCCATCGCCCGCTCCACCCAGTGGGCCGGGGACCTCTCGGTCCAGCCCCGCGCCCCTGAAATGCAGACGCTTCGCGTCGCATTTCCCCGATGGGGCACCGCCCCGATGGAGGTGGCGCACGAAGTGCGCATCTCCAGGGGCGCGGGGAACTGCGCGACCAGCCCCCACCGGGCCGCACCCGGCGACGAGACCGGCGGAGCTACGGCGCGAGGATCCGGCTCAAGGCGGAGACAAGGGTGTCGGACGTGGCCCGGTCCCGCACCGCCACCCGGATCCAGTCCTCCCCGAGCCCGGGAAACGTGTCACCCCGCCGCACCGCGATCCCCACCTCCCGCAGCGCCCCCCGAACCGCGGCAGCGCCCGGCACCCGGACCAGCAGGAACGGCCCCTCCGCCGGCCCCACCACGGACACCCCGAACCCGGCCAACTCCCGCAACCGCCCGACGAGATGCTCCCGGTCCCCGGCGACGGCCAGCGCGGCGGCCCCCGCTTCGGCGACCCCCCGATCGGACACGCAGCCCAGCGCGGCGACCAGCGCCGGCGACGACACCGGCCACAAGGGCTGCGCCCGCTCCAGCTCCGCCACGATCTCCGGCGCCGCCACGACGTACCCGATCCGCAGTCCCGCCAGCCCCCACGTCTTCGTCAGGCTCCGCAGCACCACGAGGCCGGGCACATCCGTGCGGCCCGCCAGCGCCTCCCGCTCACCCGGCACCGCGTCCATGAACGCCTCGTCCACCACGAGGACCCGCCCGGGACGGGCCAGCGCGGCGAGCACCCCGGCCGGATGCAGCACGGACGTCGGATTGGTCGGGTTGCCGACGACGACCAGATCCGCGTCCTCGGGCACGAGTGACGGGTCGAGCCGGAACCCGTCCTCCTCCCGCAGTAGCACCCGCCGCACCACGTGCCCCGCGTCCTCCAGCGCCGCCTCCGGCTCGGTGAACTGCGGATGCACGACCACCGGCCGCCGCACCCGCAGCGCCCGCGCGAGCAGCACGAACGCCTCCGCCGCACCGGCCGTCAGCAGCACCCGCTCCACGGGCACCCCGTGCAGCCGTGCCACAGCGGCCCGCGCCGCCCGCCCGTCCGGATACGCGGCGAGCCCCTCCAGGGCCGCACCGATCCGCTCCCGCAGCCACACCGGCGGCGTCCCGGTCCGCACGTTCACCGCGAGATCCGTCAGCTTCTCCCCGTCGTCCCGCACCTCCGCGTCCCCGTGATGCCGCAGATCGGGCCCGGCCCCGACGGCGACGCCGGCGGAGTCCGGGACGCGGGTCACCGCCACCTCCGGGTGGGCCGCGGCCCAGTCCGCCACCCGCTCCCCGAACTCCTCCCCGGGCAGCGGCTCGTACGGCAGGACGGCGATGTGCCGGGCGCCGAGCGTCCTCGCGCGGTCGAGCGCCGACGGGATCGTGGGGGCGGCGCCCGCACCGAACGCCAAGGCCACCTCCTCGTATCCGCCGTGGTCCCACAACAGGCGGGCGCACGCGGCGAGTTCGGCGCGCGCCAAGGGTTCCGCCGCGCCGTCGCCCACGAGCAGCACCGTCACCTCGGCCCGGGCCGCACCGTCCAGGACGTCGTCGAGCCGCCGCGCGAGAGCGGCGAGCAGGGCGGGGGAGGGGGTCTGCACGGCGGGCTCCTTGAGAGGGAGAGGAGAAGAGGGAGTCGGTCAGTCGGCCTGGACGGCCACGGCGCAGGTCACGCGGCCGGGGCCGCCGCCGGGGCCGCGCGACGCCCGTTTCGGTACGAGCAGCACGCCGCCCCCGGCCAGCGCGGCGGCCTCCGCGACCGACGGCGTGCCCGTCGCGGTACGGACCCGCGCCGAAGGGTGCGGCACCGCGACCGCCGCGAGGCGCTCCGCGTCGTAGGTCTCCAGCGGAACGCCCAGCGCCTCGGCGGCCCCCAGCAGGCCCGGTTCGCGCCCCTTGGCCGCCACGGTGGCCAGCGCCCGCACCCGCTCCGGTGGCACGCCCGCCTCCGCGAGCACCGCCCCGACCAGCGCCAGGACCTCGTCCGCCGGGGCTCCGGAACGGGCCCCGACCCCCACCACGACACGGCCGGAGCCACCCCGGATGTGCGGCGCGGGGGTCGGATGGGTTAGCAAAGGCGCATGGCGGTGTTCGTGGCGCTCGGCGCCTTTCTCATGACCCTGGTCGGCGGCTGGACCGCGCAACGGGTCACCGACCGGCGCCACCTGGTGCTCGGTCTCGCGGGTGGACTCATGCTCGGCGTGGTCGGACTCGACCTGCTGCCCGAGGCCCTGGAGGCACTGGGCGACGACGTGTTCGGCGTGCCGGCGGCCCTGCTCCTGTTCGTCGGCGGCTTCCTCGCCGCGCACGTCCTGGAGCACCTCCTCGCCCACCGGCAGGCGGCCCACGGCGCCGAGGAGGACGGTCACGCCCGGGCCCCCGAGGTCGGACTCACCGCCGCGTCCGCGATGGTCGGGCACAGCCTGATGGACGGCATGGCCATCGGCGCCGCCTTCCAGATCGGCGGCGGCATGGGGCTCGCCGTCGCGCTCGCCGTCATCGCCCACGACTTCGCGGACGGCTTCAACACGTACACGATCACCAGCCTGTACGGGAACGCCCGCCGCAAGGCCGTCATGATGCTGTTCGCCGACGCGTTCGCGCCGGTCGTGGGCGCCGCGTCCACGCTCCTGTTCACCATTCCGGAGCAACTGCTCGGCGGCTATCTCGGCTTCTTCGGCGGCGTCCTGCTCTACCTCGCGGCCGCCGAGATCCTCCCCGAGGCCCACCACGAGCACCCCGCGCGCTCCACCCTGCTGTGCACGGCGCTGGGCGCGGGGTTCATCTGGCTCGTGGTCGGCCTCGCGGGCTGACCTCACGGCGTCGCGCACCGCTCGACCAGGCGCCGCGCGACCTCCGGGCGGCCCGCCCAGTGCGTGTGCAGATAGCTGGCGTGCACGCCGCCCTGTACGAAGCCCTCGACCCGGGGCTGCGGCAGCCGCATGCCCCACGCGGGCGCGGGCCCCGCGCCCGGCTCCAGGACGGTGCGGTGGAACTCGTGGCCGCGCATCCGAGCCCCGGCCGGGGCCAGCACGCTGTCCGACACGGCGACCGCGTCCCGGTAGCCCAGGGTCAGGCGCGGGGACATCCGGGCATGCGCGTCCAGGACACCGCACATCGGCTTGTCGTCGAGGGAGCGGGACAGGTAGAGCAGGCCCGCGCACTCGGCGACCACGGGGGCGCCGGACGCGGCCAGCTCCGCCACGGCCTTGCGGAGCCGCTCGTTCGCGGAGAGCTCCGGGGCGTAGACCTCCGGAAAGCCGCCGCCGATGACGAGGCCGGCGGTGCCCTCCGGGAGGGACTCGTCGTGGAGCGGGTCGAAGGGGGTGACCTCGGCGCCGGCCGCCGCGAGGATTTCCGTGTGCTCGGCGTAGGAGAAGGTGAACGCCGCGCCCGCCGCCACGGCCACGACCGGCCTTCCCGCCGTCGTGGTGGCTCGCTCATCCGGGTCGGCCGCGCTCCACGCCTCCGTCGACAGCGGCGGGGCCGACCGTGCCAGGGCCAGCAGGCCCTCCAGGTCGCAGCCCTCCCGCACCATCGCCGCCGACGCCCGTACGGAATCGACCGCCTCCGCACTGCGTTCCGCTACCGGGACCAGGCCCAGATGACGGGACGGCGTGGCGACCTGCGGGGTGCGGCGCAGGGCGCCGTAGACCGGGACGCCGACCTCCTCCAGGGCCTCCCGCAGCAGCGCCTCGTGCCGGTCCGAACCAACCTTGTTCAAGATCACGCCCGCGAGCCTGACCTGCGGGTCGAAGGACGCGAAGCCGTGCACCAGCGCCGCCACCGAACGCGACTGCGACGACGCGTCGACCACCAGCACGACCGGCGCCTTCAGCAGCTTCGCGACGTGCGCCGTCGACGCCAGCTCGCCCTCGCCGGACACACCGTCGAACAGGCCCATCACGCCTTCCACGACGGCCAGTTCACAGCCGCGCGCCCCGTGCGCGAACAGCGGCGCGACCAGCTCGGGCCCGCACATGTACGCGTCGAGGTTGCGGCCCGGGCGGCCGGTCGCGAGCGCGTGATAGCCCGGGTCGATGTAGTCGGGCCCCACCTTGTGCGGGGACACGGCCAGGCCCCGCTCCGCGAACGCCGCCATCAGACCGGTCGCGACCGTCGTCTTGCCGGTCCCGGACGCGGGCGCCGCGACGACGAGCCGCGGAACCGAGACGGAGGTCGTCACCACTCGATGCCCCGCTGGCCCTTCTGACCCGTGTCCATCGGGTGCTTCACCTTCGACATGTCCGTCACCAGGTCCGCGAACTCCACCAGCTTCTCCGGCGCGTTGCGGCCCGTGATCACGACGTGCTGGGTGCCCGGACGGTCACGCAGCACCTGCACGACCTCGTCCACGTCGATCCAGCCCCAGTGCAGCGGATACGCGAACTCGTCGAGCACGTACAGCTTGTACGTCTCGGCGGCCAGGTCCCGCTTGACCTGCTCCCAGCCCTCGCGGGCCTTCTCCTCGTTGTCGGCCTGGCTGTCGCGCTGGACCCAGGACCAGCCCTCGCCCATCTTGTGCCAGTCGACGGTGCCGCCCTCACCGGAGGCGCCCAGCACCTTCAGCGCGTTCTCCTCGCCGACCTTCCACTTCGCCGACTTGACGAACTGGAACACCCCGATCGGCCAGCCCTGGTTCCAGGCCCGCAGCGCGAGCCCGAACGCGGCCGTCGACTTGCCCTTGCCGACCCCCGTGTGCACGAACACCAGCGGCCGGTTGCGCCGCTGACGCGTCGTCAGCCCGTCGTCCGGCACCACACTCGGCTGTCCCTGCGGCATTACGCGGCCCTCCTGATGCTGTTGATCCCCTGAGTTCCCTGTACGTCCTTGACCAGCCCGGCGATCGAGTCCGCCCGCAGCTCGTCCAGCGTCACGGCCGTCCCGCCGAGCCGCGTCGCCAACTGCCCGGCCAGCCCGAGCCGCACCATGCCGCTCTCGCAGTCCACGACCACCGACGCCGTGCCCTCCGCCGCGTGCAGCCCGGCCGCGCGCTCCGCGAGCCGCACCGGCTCCGGACCGCCCGTCGCCCGGCCGTCCGTCACCACGACCATCAGCGGGCGCCGCGCCGGATCCCGCAGCCGCTCCACGCGCAGCACCTCGTGCGCCTTCAGCAGCCCGGCGGCCAGCGGAGTGCGCCCGCCGGTCGGCAGCGACTCCAGGCGGGTCGCCGCCGCGTCCACGCTCGACGTCGGCGGCAGCGCCACCTCCGCGCCCGTGCCCCGGAACGTCACCAGGCCCACCTTGTCCCGGCGCTGGTACGCGTCGAGCAGCAGCGACAGCACCGCGCCCTTCACCGCGCCCATGCGCTGCCGCGCCGCCATCGACCCGGACGCGTCCACGACGAACAGCACGAGGTTGCCCTCGCGGCCCTCGCGCGTCGCCTGCCGCAGATCGTCCCGGCGCACCACGAGGCCCGTACCGCTGCGCCCGCGCGCCCGCTGGTGCGGCGCCGCCGCCTGCACGGTCGCCGCGAGGTGCAGCTTCGTCAGCGCTCCGCGCGGCCGCGTCGACCCCGTCGTGCGGCCGTGCTCGGTCCGGGCCCGCGAGCGCCGCCCCGCGGCCCCGTCACCCAGGCCCGGCACGCTCAGCATCTTCGTACGGAACGGCTCGCCGGCGCTCACCGCGCGCTGCTCCCGCCCGGCCCCCGCCGGCACCTGGGCGTCGCCCGGCTCCTCTGACTCCCCGGTCCGCGGGGCCTGCTCGGGCGTCTCCCGCCGCTGTCCCGCCTCCGGTCCGCCGGCCTGCGGCGGCACTCCGCCCCCGCCGCCGTCCGGGCCCCCGCCGTCGGGGCCGTCACCGTCACCGTCGGGCTCCGGGTCCGGGTCGTCCTGCGGGCCGAACTCCTCCAGCGTCTCGTCCAGCTTGTCCTCGTCGAGGCCCGGAGCGTCGAAGGGGTTGCGGCGCCTGCGGTGCGGCAGCGCCAGCAGCGCCGCCTGCCGCACGTCCTCCGCGAGCACCTCCGTGCGCCCCGCCCACGCGGCCAGCGCCGTCGCGGTCCGGGCCATCACGATGTCGGCCCGCATGCCGTCCACCTCGAACGCGGCGCAGGTCGCGGCGATCTGCGTCAACGCCTGGTCGCCGAGCCGCACCTGGGGCAGCAGCGCACGGGCCGCGGCGATCCGCGCCCGCACGTCGGCCTCCTCGCCGGCCCAGCGCGCGACGAAACCCTCGGGGTCGTCGTCGTAGGCGAGGCGCCGCTTGACGACCTCGACGCGCTGCTCCGGCTCCCGGGACGCGGCGACTTCCACGGTCAGCCCGAACCGGTCGAGCAACTGCGGCCGCAGCTCGCCCTCTTCGGGGTTCATCGTCCCGACGAGCAGGAAGCGCGCGGCGTGCCGTACGGAGACACCCTCGCGCTCGACGTAGGAGGCGCCCATCGCGGCGGCGTCGAGCAGCAGGTCCACGAGGTGGTCGTGCAGGAGGTTGACCTCGTCGACGTACAGGATGCCGCGGTGCGCGTCCGCGAGCAGGCCCGGCTCGAAGGCCTTCACGCCCTCGGCGAGCGCCCGCTCGATGTCGAGCGCGCCGACGAGCCGGTCCTCGGAGGCCCCGACCGGCAACTCGACCATCCGCGCGGGACGTTCGGTCCCGGCCGCGTCGGCGTGCGGCCCGTCGGGGCACTGCGGATCGGGCGCCGCCGGGTCGCAGGAGAACCGGCAGCCGGAGACCACCGGGACATCCGGCATCAGCGCCGAGAGCGCCCGCACGGCGGTCGACTTGGCGGTTCCCTTCTCGCCCCGCACGAGCACACCGCCGACGGCGGGCGACACGGCGTTCAGCAGCAGGGCCAGCCGCAGGTCGTCCTGCCCGACGACAGCGCTGAACGGATACGGGTTGCTCATCGGATGAACTCCTCCGGGTAGATGCGCCCCGGCAGGGGCGCGGGGAACGGCGCGAGCAACCACGCACGGTCCGCACGTACGGCCAAGCCCATGGGGGTCCCGGGGCGAAGCCCCCGGGGCCGGGACGGGAAGGGGCGGCGGGGGCGACTTCCCATCACGGCGCCCCCGGCGGCACGAACGGCAACCCCGCGGGAGCGCCCCCCTCGATCAGCCGCCACAACGCGTCGGTGTCGGCGTGCCGCTCGATCAGATCCCCGAGCCGGTCCAGCTGCTCCTCGCGCAGCGCCGCGAACGACGTGTCAGGTGCCGGGACGAACCGCCGGCCCGAAGCCGCCGCGACCTCCCGCAGGAACGCCCGCCGGAACCCGTCCGACTCCAGGGACCCGTGCCAGTGCGTCCCCCACACGGCCCCCACCCGGCACCCGTCCAGGAACGCCTCGCCGCCGAGCACGTCCGCGACCCCGTGATGGATCTCGTACCCCTCGACGGGCTCGCCCAGGGCCTGCCCCACGGGACGGGCCAGCGTCTTCTCCCGCGCGAAGCGCACCCGCACCGGGAGGAGCCCGAGCCCTTCCACGACCCCGGCCCGCGACTCGACCTCGTCCTCGATCCGCTCCCCGAGCACCTGGAACCCGCCGCAGATGCCGAGCACCGGCCGCCCCTCGGCGACCCGCCGGGCCAGCGCGTCGGCGAGCCCGCGCTCGCGCAGCCACTCCAGGGCCTTCACGGTGCCGCGCGTGCCCGGGACGACCACCAGATCGGCGTCGACGAGCTCCTCGGCCCGGTCCACGAACCGCACGACGACGCCCGGCTCCGCCGCCAGCGCGTCGACGTCGGTGAAGTTCGACATGAGGGGCACCGCGCACACCGCGACCCGCAGCACGTCCTCGCCGACCGGCGGCGCCACGACGGATTCGCGCACCGTGCCGCGCAGCGACACCCGCAGCCCGTCCTCCTCGTCGATACCGAGCCCGTGCTGGTACGGCAGGACGCCGTACGTGGGCCGGCCCGTCAGCGATTCGAGCATGTCGAGGCCGGGTTCGAGCAGGGTGACGTCGCCGCGGAACTTGTTCACCAGGTATCCGGCGAGCAGCTCCTGGTCCTCGGGCGCGAGCAGCGCCGTCGTGCCGAAGAACGACGCGAAGACGCCCCCGCGGTCGATGTCACCGACGACGAGGACCGGCAGCCGGGCGGCGCGCGCGATGCCCATGTTCACGATGTCGGTGCGGCGCAGGTTGATCTCGGCGGGGGAGCCCGCCCCTTCACAGATCACGGCGTCATGACTGCCCCGGAGTTCCTCCAGGCATCCCACCACCGTGTCCAGCAGGGCCGCCTGCCGCCCTCCGTGGTAGCCGCGCGCGCTCAGCTCGCCGACCGGCTTGCCCATCAGGACGACCTGGCTGCTGCGGTCGCTGCCGGGCTTCAGGAGCACCGGGTTCATCAGCGCGCTCGGCTCGGCCTTCGCGGCCTGCGCCTGCATGGCCTGCGCCCGCCCGATCTCGGCGCCCTCGCGCGTCACGAACGAGTTGAGGGACATGTTCTGCCCCTTGAACGGCGCGACCTTCACGCCCTGCCGCACCAGCCACCGGCAGATCCCGGCGGTGACCACGCTCTTCCCGGCGTCCGAGGTCGTGCCCGCGACCAGCAGGCCGCCGCCCCTCCTCGCGCCCGTCATCGACGGCCCCACAGCAACCGCGCGCCCACACAGACTCCCAACGCCGAAAGACTCACGCGCCGCGACAACCGCACGGCCCGTTCCACATCACGTACGTGCACGGGCCGACCCCGCTCGTTGAGGACCGGCCGGTGCTCGACCCGCCCGGCGTACGACAGCGTGCCGCCGAGACGCACCCCGAGCGCGCCCGCGAACGAGGCCTCCACGACGCCCGCGTTCGGGCTCGGATGGCGCTCCGCGTCGGACCGCCAGGCGCGCACCGCGTCCCGGGGCCGGCCGCCGGTCAGCACCGCGAGGGCGCCCGTCAGCCGGGCGCCGGGCCAGCCGGCGACGTCGTCGAGCCGGGCCGAGGCCCAGCCGAAGCGCCGGTAGCGGGGCGACTTGTGACCGACCATCGCGTCCAGCGTGTTCACCGCGCGGAAGGCGAGCAGCCCGGGGACCCCGGCGGCGGCGCCCCACACCAGGGCGCCCACGACCGCGTCGGAGGTGTTCTCGGCGACCGACTCGACGACGCCGCGCGCGATGCCGTCGGCGTCCAGACCCTCGGGGTCGCGCCCGCACAGCCGGGGCAGCAGCTCCCGGGCCAGCTCCACGTCCCCCGCCTCCAGGGCGGATCCCACGGCCCGCGCCTCACGGCCCAGCGAGGTGCCGCCGACCACGGCCCAGGTCGCGGCGGCGGTCAGCGCGACGGAGGCGGCGGGGGAGCGGCGTACGGCACGGGCGGCGAGCGCGCCCAGGGCGGCGGCGCCACCGGCGCACACGGCCGTGTGCAGGGCGCCCCGGCCGCGGTCGTCCCGCCACAGCACGCGCTCGACGGCTCCCGCGGCGCGGCCGAAGCCGGCGACGGGGTGCCCGCGGCGCGGATCGCCGACCAGGAGGTCGCTGAAGATACCCAGGGCGGCGCCGTACGCGAAGACGCGCTCGGCCCGCCGTGCGCCGCGCGGGGCGAACATGGCGGTAGTTGTCCTCACTCAGGGTGTCCACGCCCTGGTTCGAAGAGACCGGCAGCGTGAGTTCCTGGCTCGCCCTCCGGGGGAGGGCTGACAGTGGCGGGACCGCGCCGGATTCGCACCGGCTTCCTCTGCTGCTGCCGTATATGGCGAGGGAAGTGCACCACGCTCCGCGAACGCACGTCAACTTGCTGTTGACCTGCGGCGGGTGAGTGTGGCCAGGTCCACAACACGTCGGCGGGGTGGCGACGCGGATGCGTCCCCACCCCGCCGAGGGAGTGCTGCGACCGTGGTCAGGCCACGATCAGAAAGATCCCGTACGCGACCGCCGCCGTGCACAGTGCGAAGCACAGGTAGGCGCCGGAGACGGCGAGTGTCGCCGAACCGCCCGCGCGCGTCGCCGACTCCTTCTTGGAGAGGCCGACGATGCCGAGGGTGAACAGGCCCACCAGGGCCACCGTCACCACGAGGCTGACGCCGAACACGGAGCCGAGGGCCGCCCAGTCGATCTTCATAGCTGGTCCTGCTTCCTTACAGCGTGGCGCCGGCGGGGCGCGCGGGGTCGGCCACGGAAGCGGCCGCGGCGGGGACGGGGGTCTCCTCGACGGCCACCGGACCGGCCGGCGGCGGCGTGACCGCGGCGATCGCGGTCGTGACGACACCGGCGGGCTCCTCGGCGGGGGCCTCGGTGCCGATCTCGTCGGCCGTCACGTTGTGGTGGTCGACCGAGTTGCGGCGGGACAGCGCCCAGATGACCGAGGCGCCGCCGATGAGCAGCGCGGCCGTCAGGCCGATGCCCCAGGGGCCCTGCTGGGTGAGGAACTCGGCGCCCGCGCCGACCAGACCGGCCGCCGGCAGGGTCAGACCCCACGCGACGAACATCCGGGTGGCGGTCGACCAGCGGACGACACCGCCCTTGCGGCCGAGGCCCGAGCCCATGACGGCGCCGGAGCAGACCTGGGTCGTGGAGAGCGAGAAGCCGATGTGCGAGGACGCGAGGATCGCCGTCGCGGCGCTGGTCTGCGCGGCGAAGCCCTGCTGCGGGGCCAGGTCGGTGAGGCCCTTGCCCATGGTGCGGATGATGCGCCAGCCGCCCAGGTAGGTGCCCATCGCGATGGCCAGACCGGCCGAGACGATGACCCACAGCGGCGGGTCGGCGTCCGGCGCGAGCACACCGCCGGTGATCAGGGCGAGCGTGATGATGCCCATCGTCTTCTGCGCGTCGTTCGTGCCGTGCGCGAGGGAGACGAGGCCGGCCGAGGCGATCTGCCCGGCGCGGTAGCCCTTGGCGGTGGCCTTCTCGTCGGTCTTCTTGCTGATGCGGTAGGTCAGGCGCGTGGCGAGCATCGCGGCGAGGCCGGCGACGAGCGGCGCGGCGACCGCGGGCAGCAGCACCTTGGTGACGACGGTGCCGCCGTTGACCGACGACCAGCCCATCGACATGACGGCGGCGCCGATGAGGCCGCCGAACAGGGCGTGCGAGGAGCTGGAGGGCAGGCCGACCAGCCAGGTCAGCAGATTCCAGAGGATGGCGCCCACCAGCGCCGCGAAGATGACCTCTGTCTTGAGGCCGTCCTCGTTGATGATGCCGCCGGAGATCGTTTTAGCGACTTCGACGGAGAGGAACGCTCCGACGAGGTTCAGCACGGCGGACATGGCCACCGCCGTCTTCGGCTTGAGGGCGCCTGTCGAGATGGTCGTCGCCATCGCGTTGGCGGTGTCGTGGAAACCGTTGGTGAAGTCAAAGACCAGTGCGGTAACGATCACGATCGCTAGGAGCAGCGTGATGTGTTCCATTTACCCAGGCTTCGGTTGGACGTCAGTGGCTCGTTGAACGTAGGGAAGTCGGGTGAACGGAAGATGAACTGGGCGGGGCTGAGCGGTGTCCCGATCCGGAGTGCCGCCGCTCCCTTTGGTGCGAGGCGGCGGCCGTGGTTCCGGATCACCCCCGCGAAAGCCCCGGAATTCCGGGTTCCGCGGGACTTTCGGCCCGGGTCGGACTACCCCCGGGCGAACCGCTCGAGCTGGGCCTGCGACCCGTTGAAGAGATTCTGATCACCCGGCAGGCCGCCCTTGTTGGCGTACTGCCAGAACGTCCAGTACGACCAGCCGCGCGGCAGCGGCCCGGCGGTCCGCGCGTAGTGGGCCAGCCACAGCGCGTGATTCCCGGCGAAGGCCCCGCTGTTGCCGGTGCACTTCTTCCACCACGTGTAGTTGGTGTAGATCACCGGACGCCGCCCGGTCCGGCGCAGCACCTCGTCGCTGAACGAGTCGATCCAGGACACCAGCTTCGCCCTGCTCATGCCGTAGCACTTCTTCTTCGCGCTGTACGGGTTGTACTCGATGTCGAGCGCGGGCGGCAGTGTCCGCCCGTCCCGGGTCCACCCGCCGCCGTTGCGTACGAAATACGCGGCCTGGGTGCGGCCGGACGACCTGTCCGGCAGCGCGAAGTGGTACGCGCCGCGGATGATGCCCCGGTCGCGGGCGCCGTTGTACTGCTGGGCGAAGTAGGGGTTGCGGTAGTTCGTCGACTCGGTCGCCTTCACGTAGACGAACCGCGCGCCCTTGCTCCTCGCCCTGTCCCAGTTCACGTTCTTCTGGTGCGAGGAGACGTCGTGCCCCTTGGGCTTGCCCGCCGCCTGGGCCGGCAGCTCCGCGAGCGCGCTGCCCGCGAGGGTCAGGGCGGCCGCGGAGGCCGCTGCCGCGACCCGGGCGCGACGACGGGACGGTGTGTGGTCACGGGCCATGTTTCCCCCCGGAAGCCAGTAGTCGTAGGGATGAGAAATATGCACATATGGGATGTGTCGGACCGGGGATCTCGGGCCCGGCCCGGCGCGTTTCCCGCCGTTCGGGTGCCTGGCAGGATGCGCGCATGGGTGAACTCGAACAGGCGTGGGTCGAGCTGGTGGCGACCGCGCGCAGGACCGTGACCGACGGCCTCGTCGTCGGCACCTCCGGCAACGTGTCGGTGCGGGTCGGGGACGGCGACGACGCCCTCGTGCTCGTCACCCCGAGCGGCGTCCCCTACGACCGGCTCACTCCCGGCGACCTGCTCGCCGTCGACCTCACCGGGCGCACCCGGCACGGCACCCTCGTCCCCACGAGTGAGCTGCCGCTCCACCTCGCCCTGTACCGGGACACCGGCGCGCGCGCCGTCGTGCACACCCACGCCGTGCACGCCACCGCCGTCTCCACGCTCGTCCCCGAGCTGCCGGCGATCCACTACATGACGATGGCCCTCGGCGGCCCGGTCCGGGTCGCGCCCTACGCGACGTACGGGTCGGAGTCGCTGGCCGCGAACATGCTGGCGGCGATCGAGGGGCGCACGGGGTGCCTGTTGCAGAACCACGGGACCGTGGCGTACGGGGACTCGCTCGACGCGGCCTATGACCGGACGGCCCAGCTGGAGTGGATGTGCCGGGTCTGGCTCGTCGCCCGCTCCGTGCCGGGCCTGAGCCCCTCCCTTCTGAGCGCGGCCCAGCTGGACGAGGTCGCGGAGCGGTTGGCGCGGTACGGGCAGCGCCGTGAGCCCTGAGCCCTTCATCGGGGAGATGCCACCCGAAGGGTGTGCATCTCAGGGGCGCGGGGCTGTGTCGATATGCGGCTCCGCCGCGTGGGCGCGAGAACCCCCACCGGGCGGCACCCGGCGACGGACGGTCGGAGCTACGGCGGGTCACCCGGATCGCCGCCCCACTGGCCGCGGGGCCCGACCGCTAAGACACTGGACGGGTGCGCACCGCCAGAGCGACGGCCGCGGCCGTCACCACCGTGACCGGAGTCCTCGCCGCCTCGATCGCCTCGATCGCCGCGGGCCGGCTCGCCAGCGACGCCGCGCTGAAGGCACGCGCCGGACGCCCGCTGCCCACCGAACCCCGGCTCACCGTCCACGCGGTCGCCGCGGGCCACGTCACCCTGACCCGCGACCTCGCCTCCCTGCGCCCGGGCACGTACGGGCTCGCCGGTGACGGCTACCACGCGGTCGTCGGGCCCGTCGTCGAATCTGTGCCGCACCCCGCCGACACGGTCGTGCGCCGGCTCGAACGGGTCACCCACGGCGCCCTCGAACCCGGCGCGCACGCCTGGCTCACGCCCCAGGTCCACATCGGCGACCCCGCCTCCGCCCTCGGCCTCGAGCACGCCGACGTCGACGTCCCCGGCGAACTCGGCGCCCTGCCCGCCTGGTTCCTGCCCGGCCCGCGCGACACCTGGGTCATCACCGTGCACGGCCTCGGCACCACCCGCGAACACCCCATGAACGTCATGGGGTTCCTGCACCGCCAGCGCTTCCCTGTGCTCGACCTCGCCTACCGCGGCGACCTCGGCGCCCCCCGCTCCCCGGACGGCCTGCACCACCTCGGCGAGACCGAGTGGCGCGACCTCGACGCCGCGATCCGCTACGCCGTCCGCTTCGGCGCCCGCCGCGTCATCGTGCACGGCTGGTCCACCGGCGCCGCCATGGCCCTGCACGCCGCGGGCCACTGCGCCCTGCGCGAGCGCATCGCCGGCCTGGTCCTCGACTCCCCGGTGCTCAGCTGGGAGGCCACCCTGCGGGCCCTGGCCCGAGCCCACCGCACCCCGCGCACCCTGCTCCCGCTCGCCGTCCGCGCCGCCCAGGGCCGCACCGGCCTGCACGCCGACCGGCTCGCCGAGGCCGCCGACCCGCAGAACCTGAAGGTGCCCACCCTGGTCGTGCACGGCCCCGGCGACGAGGTCGCCCCCTGGACCCTGTCCCGGCGCCTGGCCGCCGCCCGGCCCGAGCTCGTCACCCTGCACACCGTCGACGACGCCCCGCACAACGCGATGTGGAACGCCGACCCGGCCACGTACGAAGAGACCCTGCGACGCTTCCTCACGCCCCTCATGTAGCCGCGCGAACCGGGGGCCGGGTGCCGAACACAGGCCCGCGTTTGGGAAATCGCCGGGTCACGGGGAGACTGCTCCAGTGACGTCCCGTACCCCGCGCGACTCCCGGCTCCGACTTGTCCGCCCCCGCCGCCAGCCGCTGGCGCCCCCTGCCCCGCGTGCCGCGACCCGCCGCACCGCCCCACGCCCCCCGGAGGGCACCCCGCCCCCGGCCGAGCTGGCCCGCACCGCCCGCGAGGGCCTCGCCGGCGCGGTCCGGGTGGCGCGCTGGGCCGACGCCGCCCTGAGCCCCGGCAGCGCCATGGGCGCCCGCGACGGCAAGGGCACCCTCTCCGACGCCACCGCGCGGCGCGCCGCCGACGACCTCGGCCTCACCGTGCGCCAGGTCCGGGCCGACTGGGACACCGCCCGCCTCGCCGGACTCGTCGAGGTGCACGGCGACAGCGCACGCCCCGGCTGGCGGCTGCGCGCCTGGGACCGCGACGACACCGCCGTGCTGCGCGGCTGGGTCGCCCTCTTCGACGCCTGGTCGCTGGTCCACCCCGCGCCCGGCGCCCTGGAGGCGGCCGCGGTCGCCGAGGCCGTCGAGGCCATGCCCCAGCTGCTGTCCTTCCTCCAGCTGATGGCGGGACCCGTCGCCACCGAGCAGCTCCTCGACCTGCTCGGCCAGCGTGTCACCGAGCTGCGCACCGAACGCTGCGAGATCCCCTACGGCCCCCACCTGGAGGCCGACGGACCGGGCGGCCCCGGCACGGCCGAGGACACCCCGCTCCTGCCGCTCCTGGACTGGGCGCTCAGCGGCCTCGCCGCCGTGGGAGCGCTCACCTACGCCGACGGCCACGCCACCCTCACCCCGCTCGGCAGTTGGGCGGTCTGGGTCCGGCTCGAGCAGATCTGCGTGGCCGCCCAGTCACCCGCCGGGAACATCGAGGTCGCCGCCGAGGACATGCTGCGCGGCTGTGCCCGGCTGCGCCCCAAGGCGGCCCGCGACGAGTACCGGGCCTGGCTCGCCGCACGCGACATCGGCAACGCTGTCACCGAGCTCCTGGACGCCGCCCGCGGCGAGGACGCCCTGCTGCGCGGGCTCGCCTTCGAGGCGCTGCGCGTCGTCGGCGCCCCGGCCGAGCCCGAGGTCCGCAAGGCGGCCGACGACCCCGGCCTGCGCGCCTACGCCCGGCTGTGGCTCGCCGAGCACGAGGGCGCCGACCCCGAGGACGTGCACACCGTGCTCACCCGCGAGGAGGCCACCTGGCTGTGGGTCGACACCGCCGCGGCCGTCGCCGACCACGGCGAGGCCCCGCTCCTGGTCCGGCACCTGGAGTCCGCGGTCCAGCCCACCGTGCCCGCGCTCATCGACGAGGTCCGCGCCGTCGGCCACCCGCGCACCGTGCAGGTCCTGGTCGCCCTCGCGGCCGCGCACCCCGACCCGGCGCTCGCCAAGGCCGTCCGCCGGGCCGCCTTCCAGGTCCACACCGGCGGAGCCTGACCGCCGGCAGGGCTCACCGGAAGGTGTTGCACTGCGCCATGTCGCCGCTCTCGTAGCCCTGGTAGAACCACTGCCGGCGCTGCTGGGACGAGCCGTGCGTCCACGACTCGGGCGTCACCCGGCCCTGGAACTTCTCCTGGATGCGGTCGTCGCCCACCGCGGCGGCCGCGTCGAGGCCGTCGCGGATGTCGGCGTCCGTCAGGCTCGTGATCAGCGGCCGGCCGGTGGACTCGTCCGGCGTCCTCGTGGCGTGCCGGGCCCACACCCCCGCGTAGCAGTCGGCCTGGAGCTCGACCTTCACCGCGTTGCTGTTCTGGCCGGTACGCCCGTCCTGCGCCCGCTGCAGCGTGCCCATCAGGTTCTGCACGTGGTGCCCGTACTCGTGCGCCACCACGTAGGCCTGCGCGAACGGGCCGCCGCTCGCCCCGAACTTCGAGCGCAGCTCCTCGAAGAAGCCGAGGTCGAGATAGACCTTCCGGTCGCCGGGGCAGTAGAAGGGCCCGACCGCCGAGGACGCCCGGCCGCAGGCCGTCGACACCTGGTTCGTGAAGAGCACCGTGGAGGCGGGGGAGTACCGGCCCTGGCGGCGCTGGAACTCGCCGGTCCAGTAGTCCTGGAGGCTGTTGACCACCGCGACGGTCCGGCAGTCCTGCTGCGTGTTCGCGTCCTCGCCCGTACGGCAGTGCTGCTCCACCTGCGCCGCGCTCGACACCGACGTCGCAGGGGTGCCGGAGCCGTCCGACGAGAGGCCGAACTCGTTCGTGCCGAAGAACAGCCCGAGCAGCAGGGCGATCAGCCCGGCGAAACCGCCGCCGACCGTCGCCTTCCCGCCGGGGATCCGGCTGCCCCGCACGTCCTGGACCTCCGAGGTGTCCAGCCGCGCGTCGTCGTCGAACTGCATGCGCCACCGCCTGGGTCGTGTCTTCGCCGAGGGGCGGGACCGGGAGTCCGTGCCGCCGTTCCTCATCCTCGGGCGCGCGGCCGCGCCGGGCCCGGTCCGTGGGCCGAACGGGGGATGCGCCCAGGTCGGACGGGGCGGGCGGCGGCCCGGCAAAAGCGTTTGCATCCCACCGTTAAACTGTCTCGTATGACGTTTCTTCTCTGGGTGCATTAGCGGCGCCGACCGGCCCTCGCCCTGTCAATCCGCTGTTGATCCATTCCTGGAGACCCACTCGTGATCACCGCCTCCGGCATCGAACTGCGCGCCGGCGCCCGCATCCTCATCGAGAACGCCAGCTTCCGTGTCGCCAAGGGCGACCGCATCGGCCTGGTCGGCCGCAACGGGGCGGGCAAGACCACCCTCACCAAGTGCCTGGCCGGCGAGGGCATCCCGGCCGGCGGCACCATCAGCCGCTCCGGTGAGGTCGGCTACCTGCCGCAGGACCCGCGCACCGGCGACCTCGACGTCCTGGCCCGCGACCGCATCCTGTCCGCCCGCGGCCTCGACGTCCTGATGCGCAAGATGCGGGAGAACGAGC
Organism: Streptomyces sp. NPDC059524; assembly: GCF_042749255.1. NCBI lineage: Bacteria > Bacillati > Actinomycetota > Actinomycetes > Kitasatosporales > Streptomycetaceae > Streptomyces > Streptomyces sp. NPDC059524. The sequence goes on from NZ_JBHYTK010000146.1 coordinate 17,340, forward strand.
AGCGGATCGCGACCGGCACCGGCGCCACCCAGGCCAAGGCCCTGCGCCAGTACGAGCGCCAGGAGACCGAGTTCCTCACCAAGGGCGGGTACGCCGCCGAGGCCGAGGCCGCCACGATCGCCGCCGCGCTCAACCTCCCGGACCGTGTGCTCGGTCAGCCCCTGCACACCCTCTCCGGTGGTCAGCGCCGCCGCATCGAGCTGGCCCGCATCCTGTTCTCGGACGCGGACACCCTGCTGCTCGACGAGCCGACCAACCACCTCGACGCCGACTCCATCATCTGGCTGCGGGACTACCTGAAGACGTACAGCGGCGGCTTCATCGTGATCTCCCACGACGTCGACCTCGTCGAGACGGTCGTCAACAAGGTCTTCTACCTGGACGCCAACCGCTCCACGATCGACGTCTACAACATGGGCTGGAAGCTCTACCAGCAGCAGCGCGAGGCCGACGAGAAGCGCCGCAAGCGCGAGCGTCAGAACGCGGAGAAGAAGGCCGCGACGCTGAACGCGCAGGCCGACAAGATGCGTGCCAAGGCGACCAAGACCGTCGCCGCGCAGAACATGTCCAAGCGCGCCGACAAGCTCCTCGCCGGTCTCGAGGAGGTCCGCCAGTCCGACAAGGTCGCCAAGCTGCGCTTCCCCGAGCCCTCGCCGTGCGGCAAGACGCCGCTCATGGCCGAGGGACTGTCGAAGTCGTACGGCTCCCTGGAGATCTTCACCGACGTCGACCTGGCCATCGACAAGGGCTCCCGCGTCGTCATCCTCGGCCTCAACGGCGCGGGCAAGACGACCCTGCTCAAGCTCCTCGGCGGCGCCGAGAAGCCCGACACCGGCCAGGTCATCGAGGGCCACGGCCTCAAGCTCGGCTACTACGCGCAGGAGCACGAGACCCTCGACCCGGAGCGCACGGTCCTGGAGAACATGCGCTCCGCCGCCCCCGACCTCGACCTGGTCCAGGTGCGCAAGACGCTCGGCTCGTTCCTGTTCTCCGGCGACGACGTCGACAAGCCGGCCGGAGTCCTCTCCGGCGGCGAGAAGACCCGACTGGCCCTGGCCACCCTCGTCGTCTCCTCGGCCAACGTGCTGCTCCTCGACGAGCCGACGAACAACCTGGACCCGGCCAGCCGCGAGGAGATCCTCGGCGCGCTGCGCACCTACAAGGGCGCGGTCGTCCTCGTCACGCACGACGAGGGCGCCGTCGACGCCCTCCAGCCGGAGCGGATCATCCTGCTGCCGGACGGCATCGAGGACCTGTGGGGCCAGGGCTACGCGGACCTCGTCGCCCTCGCCTGAGGCGACGGCACGGACACCGTGCGTCAGCACGGCTTGATCGAAAGAATGATCCACTCCGTATGGATCATTCGGCCGAGCCGTGATCCTTCATCTGAGTGAGACCGCCTCGTACCGCGGTGTGTCCGTGGCGCTCCGAGCGGCCCTGGGGGCCGTAGAACCCTTGCGGCGCCTGGGGAGTCACTGACCTGCCGGTTCTTTCGCGCGGACCGTTCCGGGCGCCGCGCGAGTCCGGCGGAACCCCTGATTCCACTCGTGTGGATCCCCGTACGGCTCCCCATCGGCCGCCTACAGACCTTGTCGAATGGGTGGCCAGGAAGCCCAAGAGGGGTGATCATGGGAATTCCAGAGCGCACTTCCCATGAGGAGGCACGGGTGGCCGAGACTCTGAAGAAGGGCAGCCGGGTGACCGGCGCCGCGCGCGACAAGCTCGCGGCAGACCTGAAGAAAAAGTACGACTCCGGTGCGAGCATCCGAGCGCTGGCCGAGGAGACCGGCCGCTCGTATGGCTTCGTGCACCGGATGCTGAGCGAGTCCGGGGTCGCGCTGCGAGGTCGCGGCGGGGCCACGCGAGGAAAGAAGGCCGCGGCGAGCTGACGCGTTTCGCTCAGCTCTCCGTTCCGACTCGTTCGGTTCACCGGCTCCGTCGGTGACCACCCGGTCGGTCGGCTGGCCGACCGGGTGGTTACTGTGCAGTCACTTACGCTTCGCGCGTGCTCACGACTGCGCAGACCCGGAGGTCCCGATGACCAAGACCGCACCCCTGCTCGACAAGGACGGCGTCCAGCTCATCGTCGACGACACGATCGCCACGGTGACGCTGACCAACCCGGACAAGCGCAACGCCCAGAGTCCCGCGCTGTGGCGGGCGTTGGCCGAGGCCGGGCGTTCCCTGCCGGGTTCCGTGCGGGTGGTCGTGCTGCGCGGTGAGGGCAAGTCCTTCTCCGCCGGCCTGGACCGTCAGGCGTTCACGCCCGAGGGGTTCGACGGCGAGCCGTCCTTCATCGACCTGGCCCGCGGCGGCGAGGAGTTGCTCGACTCCACCATCGCCGAGTACCAGGACGCTTTCACCTGGCTGCGCCGCGGCGACATCCTCTCCGTGGCCGCGGTCCAGGGACACGCGATCGGCGCGGGCTTCCAGCTCGCGCTCTCGTGCGACCTGCGCGTCGTCGCCGACGACGTGCAGTTCTCCATGCGGGAGACCAGCCTCGGGCTCGTTCCCGACCTCACCGGCACGCATCCGCTCGTCGGCCTGGTCGGATACGCCCGCGCGCTGGAGATCTGCGTGACCGGGCGCTACGTCCACGCCGACGAGGCCGTGCGCAGCGGCCTCGCCAACGTCGCCGTGCCCGGTGACCAGCTCGAGGACGCCACGCGTGACCTCGTCGCCGCGCTCGTCGCCGCGCCCCGCGACGCCGTCATCGAGACCAAGGTGCTCCTCCAGGGCGCCGCCGGTCGCACCCTCGACGAGCAGCGCGTCGCCGAGCGCGCCGCGCAGGGCCGCCGGCTGCGCGACCTGGCGGGCCTCGGCGACTGATCTCCGCTGCCGGCGGAGCCGCGGTCAGTCCGCGCTCTCCGTCACCAGCACCGCGACCGTCGGGCGGTCCGGGAGCGCCGCCGTCACGGCCTCCCGGAC
>NZ_JBHYTK010000147.1:0-20032 GCF_042749255.1 Streptomyces sp. NPDC059524
GCTCAGCCTCTATCGGGGAAATGCGACCCGGAGGGTCTGCATTTCAGGGGCGCGGGGAACTGCGCGAGAAGCCCCACCGGGCCCGCAGACGGATAAAGGCTCAGGCCGAGGCTATGACCCGGTCCGCGAGGATGTAGACGCTGTCGGGGCCGCACTCGAAGGTGAGGGCGTAGGCGCCGGAGACGCCGGAGCCGCCGAGGAGGAACGGGGTGCGGCCGTCGCGGAGAGCCGCGGCGAGCTGTTCGGCGGTCTCGCGGTGGCCCGGGGTCATGCACAGCGTCGTGCCGTCGGCGAAGACGTAGACGTCGAGCGTGCCGAGCGGGCCCGGGCGGACGTCGGAGAGGGCCGTGCGGGCCTGGGCCAGCTCTTCGAGACAGGCCACCGTGCGCTCGTGGTCGCCGGAGACCGGGGACTGCACGGGCACGAAGTCGGGGTGCGAGGGGTGCCGGCGGCGCGCGGCGGCCAGCTCGGGGGATTCCCCGGCGAAGTCGTCCTCGGGCTCCAGGGCCGGCTCGACCGGTTCGAGGGCGGGCTCGACGACCGGCTCGAGGCCCGCGAAGTCGGCCTGGCGCGGAAGGTACAGCTCGTCGCCCAGGGCGCCGGCGCCGCCGGTCAGGAACGGCGGCAGATCCGAGGTGTCCCGCGCCTCCTGCGCGGCCCAGAACGCCCGCGCCTCCGCCAGCTCGCGCTCCCGCTCCTCGGCGAGGGCGTCGGCGACGGCGGTGCGTATCGCCTCGGTGTCGGGAGTCGTGCGTGCCGACGGGACACCGGGGTGGGTGGTCGCGGCGCGGCCGCGGGCCAGCTCGTCCTGGAGCTCCGCGATCTGCCGGCGCAGGCCACGGACGCTGTGCAGGGTGGTGGCGCCGACGGCCGTGGCAGCGGCCGTGGCGAGCAGCAGGGCAAAGGGGATGGCGCTCACTGACGTACTCCCGGTTTCAAGTCGACCCCCGACTTACTACATCAGCTTGAAGCCTGGACGAACCACCTGTCAGTGCATTACGTCACGAACTGGACGGGTCTTTTGTCCGGTTGTTTAGCGCCCATAGGGCCTGGGTACGGGGCTGACCTGCGAAAACCGTCTCCCCCGAGACGCATGTCACATCCTGGGGGAGATTGGATCACGATTCCGCAGCCGGTTTTCGCCGGTCCCGTCAGGTCAGCTCAGGCGCTCGATGACCATGGCCATGCCCTGGCCGCCGCCCACGCACATCGTCTCCAGGCCGAACTGCTTGTCGTGGAACTGGAGGCTGTTGATCAGCGTGCCGGTGATGCGGGCGCCGGTCATGCCGAAGGGGTGGCCGACGGCGATGGCGCCACCGTTCACGTTCAGCTTGTCCTCGTCGATGCCCAGGTCGCGGGCGGACGGGATGACCTGCGCGGCGAAGGCCTCGTTGATCTCGAACAGGTCGATGTCCGAGACGGACAGGCCGGCCAGCTTGAGCGCGCGCTTGGACGCCTCGACCGGGCCCAGGCCCATGATCTCGGGGGACAGGCCGGAGACGCCGGTGGAGACGACGCGGGCCAGCGGGGTCAGGCCGAGCTCGCGGGCCTTCGTGTCGGACATGATCACGAGGGCGGCGGCGCCGTCGTTCAGCGGGCAGCAGTTGCCGGCCGTGACCAGGCCGTCGGGGCGGAAGACGGGCTTGAGGCCCGAGACGCCCTCCAGCGTGACGCCGGCGCGCGGGCCGTCGTCGGCGGAGACGACGGTGCCGTCGGGGGTGGTGACCGGGGTGATCTCGCGGGCCCAGAAGCCGTTCTTGATGGCTTCCTCGGCGCGGTTCTGCGAGCGGACGCCGAACGCGTCCATGTCCTCACGGGTCACGCCCTTGAGGCGGGCCAGGTTCTCGGCGGTCTGGCCCATCGCGATGTACGCGTCCGGGACCAGGCCGTCTTCGCGCGGGTCGTGCCAGGAGGTGTTCTCCTGCGTGGCGACCTCGGCGGTGCGGGCCTCGGCGTCGGCGAACAGCGGGTTGTGCGTGTCCGGGAGCGAGTCCGAGTTGCCCTTGACGAAGCGGGACACCATCTCGACACCGGCCGAGATGAAGACGTCGCCCTCGCCGGCCTTGATCGCGTGCAGCGCCATGCGGGTCGTCTGCAGGGAGCTGGAGCAGTAGCGGGTGATGGTGCAGCCCGGGAGGTGGTCCATGCCCATCTGGACGGCGACGATGCGGCCCAGGTTGTTGCCCTGCTCGCCGCCGGGGAGGCCGCAGCCGAGCATCAGGTCGTCGATGTCGCGCGGGTCCAGCTCGGGGACCTTGGCGAGGGCGGCCTGGATGATCGTGGCGGTCAGGTCGTCGGGGCGCAGGTCCTTGAGGGAGCCCTTGAAGGCGCGGCCGATGGGGGAGCGGGCGGCTGAGACGATCACTGCTTCGGGCATCACGGCTCCAGAGGGTTCGTTGACCTTTTCAGGCGGGACCGTCTGGGAAGTTACCTGTACGTACAGCCCGGGTCACCGGTAGAGGAGTGTGACTAGGGCCGCATTTTTCTAAGCGCTTGCTCAGCGCTCCGCGGGTTCGGCGGTCGCAGGGGGCACTGTCACGTGGCGGTGCCACCGGCGTGCACACAGTGAACGACACGGGGCTCCGCCCCGGACCCCGCTCCTCAAGCGCCGGAGGGGCTTGATCTGCCGGAGCTCGATCCAGCGGAGCCTGAGGGGCTTGTCTTCGCAGGTACCGGGTCCTGCGTGGGGACGCGATGGCGGCGGCGGCGCTTGAGGAGGGCCCACGGACCGCGCGGCCCCGTGGGCATCGCGGCCGTGACCTCCGTGCCGCCCTCCTCGACCGCCTTCGCCGCGGCCCGGGCCACCGGCAGGAAGCCCTCCGCGCGGGACACGTCGGGGCGCTCCTCCTCGGGCCACAGGCCCAGCGCCGCGCACAGCGTGGGCAGCACCGCCATCGCGGCCGTCTGATAGCCCTCCGCCGAGGGGTGGTAGTTGTCGGGGCCGAACAGCTCGCGCGGGTTCGCCGCGAACTCGGGGCCCAGCAGATCGCCGAGCGAGACCGTCCGCCCGCCCTGCTCCACCGTGCCGATCGTCTGCGCCGCCGCGAGTTGCCGCGAGGCCCGCCGGGCCACCCAGCGCAGCGGCTGCTGCACCGGCTCCACCGAGCCGAGATCGGGGCACGTGCCGACGATCACCTCCGCTCCGGCGGTCCGCAGCCTCCGTACGCCCGCCGACAGATGCCGTACGGACTTGGTTGCGGGGATGCGATGGGTGACGTCGTTCGCGCCGATCATGATCACGCAGACGTCCGGCTGCCAGTCGGGATCGGAAAGGATCAGGGCCACCTGGCGGTCCAGGTCGTCGGACTGGGCGCCGGGCAGCGCCACGTTCCGCAGCTCCACCGCGCGCTCCGCGACCGCCGCGAGCCCCGAGGCCAGCAGCGCCCCCGGAGTCTGCCGCGCCCGGTGCACGCCCTGCCCCGCCGCCGTGGAGTCGCCGAGCATCGCGAACCGCAGCGGCTCCTCGCAGGCGGGCGAGGCCGCGTACGCCCTGCCGTACAGCCCGTCGGCCGAGGGCACGTGCACGGGATCCCCGTGGTTGCCCACCTGCCGCCGCGCCATCTGCACCTCGGCGAGCAGTACCCCGACCGTGGCCGCGCCGAGCAGCCCGATCCCGCCTCCGCCGTACGCCGCCCCGGCCGCGATCCGCCGTGCCACCCTCGCCCTGCTCGACATGTTCCGCACCCACCTGCCTCTCTCCTGCGGATTACGGCTTCATGAACTCATTGCCCCGTAGACACGGTCGGCCAATCGCAACGGGAGATGAAGGGCCGGTGCGCGCAATACGCTGGCCACATCCCTTACACAGGAGACCCGGAGACAACCGTGCAGATCCACGACTCGATGATCAGCCTCGTCGGCAACACCCCGCTCGTGAGGCTCAACAAGGTGACCGAGGGCATCCAGGCGACGGTCCTGGCCAAGGTCGAGTACTTCAACCCCGGCGGTTCCGTGAAGGACCGCATCGCGCTGCGCATGATCGAGGCGGCCGAGCAGAGCGGGGAGCTGAAGCCCGGCGGCACCATCGTCGAGCCCACCAGCGGCAACACCGGGGTGGGGCTCGCCATCGTGGCCCAGCAGAAGGGCTACAAGTGCATCTTCGTGTGCCCCGACAAGGTGAGCACGGACAAGATCAACGTGCTGCGGGCCTACGGGGCGGAGGTCGTGGTCTGCCCGACCGCCGTCGACCCCGAGCACCCGGACTCGTACTACAACGTCTCCGACCGGCTGGTGCGCGAGACGCCGGGCGCCTGGAAGCCCGACCAGTACTCGAACCCGAACAATCCGCTGTCCCACTACCACTCGACCGGCCCTGAGCTGTGGGAGCAGACCGACGGGAAGATCACGCACTTCGTGGCGGGCGTCGGCACCGGCGGCACCATCTCCGGCACCGGCCGCTACCTGAAGGACGCCAGCGAGGGCCGCGTGCGGGTCGTCGGCGCCGACCCGGAGGGTTCCGTCTACTCGGGCGGCTCCGGGCGCCCGTACCTCGTCGAGGGCGTCGGCGAGGACTTCTGGCCGACCGCCTACGACCGTGAGGTCGCCGACGAGATCGTCCCGGTGTCCGACAAGGACTCCTTCCAGATGACGCGCCGGCTCGCCAAGGAGGAGGGGCTGCTCGTCGGCGGCTCCTGCGGCATGGCCGTCGTGGCCGCGCTGCGCGTCGCCGAGCGGCTCGGCCCGGACGACATCGTGGTCGTGCTGCTGCCCGACAGCGGCCGCGGCTACCTCAGCAAGATCTTCAACGACGAGTGGATGGCCGACTACGGCTTCCTGGAGGACGCGGGCACCAGCGCCCGCGTCGGCGAGGTGCTCAAGGACAAGGACGGCGGCGCGCTGCCCGAGCTCGTCCACATGCACCCCGAGGAGACCGTCGGCCAGGCCATCGACGTGCTGCGCGAGTACGGCGTCTCGCAGATGCCGATCGTGAAGCCGGGCGCGGGCCACCCCGACGTGATGGCCGCCGAGGTCATCGGCTCGGTCGTGGAGCGGGAACTGCTCGACGCGCTGTTCACCAAGCGCGCCTCGCTCGACGACCCGCTGGAGAAGCACATGTCGGCGCCGCTGCCGCAGGTCGGCTCCGGCGAGCCGGTGGCGGACCTGATGAGCGTGCTGGGTTCGGCGGACGCCGCGATCGTGCTGGTCGAGGGCAAGCCGACCGGCGTCGTGAGCCGTCAGGACCTGCTCGCGTTCCTGGCGAAGGGCGCCACGAAGTAGGGCCGGTGCGCCGGTGCGTGGCCTCGCGCGAGCGGTTCGTGCGATCGGTACGCGTGTGACATGTGCGCGCAGCACCGGCTTAACAACGGTCCGGCACATTGGTGGGTGTCGGCAGGGAAGGGAGCGGCTCCCCGGCCCGGTCGGCATCGCAGCGGTGTCGAGGAATCTCCGGAGCGGCTCCCGGACTCCGCCGACGCCCAGGACGCCGGTCCGGCCCTGACCGGAGCGCGTCCCCCGCGGGGACCGTCGTCGTCCCGCCCTCCGTCACAGGGGGTGCGGCGGTCCCCGCGCACACCTCTTTCCCGCCCTCTCCGGCTCTCGGCGGCGGGCGGCTACTCGACGAACAGGCCGCGCTCCGCCGCCCGTACGTCGAACTCCTCCAGGCGGGCCTGGGCCTGCGGCAGTGCGTCGCACATGGCTTCCAGGAGCACCCGGCCGAGCAGCATCGGGGCGCACGCCGTGTCGAAGGCGAGGCCCGTGCCGACGGCGGCGGGCAGCAGCAGGTCGGAGTGCTTGGCGACGGGGGCGAACGCCGAGTCGGCGACCGTGACGACCCGGAGGCCGACGGACTGCGCGTAGGCGAGGGCCTCGACGACCTCGCGCGGGTGGCGGGGCAGCGCGAAGCAGAGCAGGGTCGTGGCGCCGGCCCGCACCGCCGCGTCGATCCGGTCGACGAGCATCGTTCCGCCGTCGTCCAGGAGCCGTACGTCGGGGTGCACCTTCGCCGCGAAGTACGAGAACCCGTAGGCCTGGGACGCCGCCGCGCGCAGTCCGAGGACGGGCAGCGGGCGGGAGGCGGCGAGCAGCCGGCCCGCCTCCTCGACCGGGGTGGGGTCGGCGAGCAGGCCCGCGAGGTGCCGCAGGTTGGCGATCTCGGCCTCGACGGCCTGCTGGTACTCGTTGATGTCGTCGGCCGCGGCCGGTTCCTGCGGGGCGACCTCGCGCAGGTGGCGGCGGAGCGCCGGGTAGCCGTCGAAGCCGAGCGCGACGGCGAAGCGGGTCACCGAGGGCTGGCTGACGCCGGCCAGCTCGGCCAGTTCGACGGAGGACAGGAACGGCACGTCGCCGGCGCGGCGCACCATGCAGTGCGCGATGCGGCGCTGCGTGGGCGTGAGGCGGTGCCCCTCGAAGAGGCGCTGAAGGCGCTCGGCGGGGCTGTGCCCGCCCTCGCCGTTCATCGTCTGCTCGCTCATGTCTCCCCGTCGGTTTCCGGCCGTGCGGGGCGTCCGCCGGTCTATTCAGGACGCCCAATTGTGCATGATTCTATTCAATTCCCGGGGTGGGCGCCAGAGCGGAAGGGGCGCTGCCGATAGGGTGCCACGCGAGCTTCCGCGGTGCGCCAGGGGCGTGGGCGGCGGATGAGAAGTGAAGAGACGACGGGGTGGCCATGGGGTCGGGCGGCGAGCAGACGCTGGCGAGTTCGGCGAGCGACAAGAAGCGCGCCGCGAAGTACCTGGAAGAGCATCTGATGCCGGACACCCGGTCCGCGTCCGCGCTGGCGGACGGCGGCGGCTCGGTGCACCCGCCGTTCCTCGCTCCGCAGCCCGCGCAGGGCCCGCTGAGTCCGCTGATGAAGCAGGACACCGGGCTCAAGGGTCTGTCCGGCTGGGCCAGTGACCAGGGCGTCTCGGACGCGCTCGTCGTCTGGGAGGGGCAGGCGAACAAGCTGCTCGCCCGTCTTCAGGTGGAACTCAACGGCCTGCACGGCACCAAGAACCTCTTCAACACCACCGACACGGGCATCGGCAGCCAGGCGAACGGGATCCGCCCGCCCAGCAGCTTCGACGGAATGTGACGGGGACGGGGACCCGGCGATGACGCTGACCTATCAGGACGTGATGACGGTCGACCTCTCCTCGTTCACGGACGTGTCCGCGGCGTGGAAGAAGATGGGCGACCGCTTCGGCGAGCTCAAGACGGACTACGAGCAGCAGGTCCAGGGCGTGCTCGGCAACGGCAACTGGCAGGGCCTGGCCTACGGCACGCAGTCGCGGAACGCCTCCGCGACCGCCTTCGAGTTCGGGGCGGCCAAGGCGCAGGCGCACGCCGTCGCGAGCCTGCTGACCGACGCGCACACGGAGTTGACGCGCCTTCAGAAGGCGGTCAAGGACCTGGTGCACGACGCGGAGCAGAAGGACTACAAGGTCGACAGCTCCGGCAAGGCCACCTACGTCGGCTACGACAAGATGTCGGCCGACGAGAAGTACGCCCTGCACCACGACCCGGACTACCCGCAGTTGATGGCCGACGCCCGCACCAAGGCGAAGGGCTGGAGCGACGACATCGCCAAGGCCGTCAAGGCCGTCGACGACGCGGACCAGAGCGTGAAGCGGGCGCTGGCCCGGGCCACGGCCGACGGGAACATGGACGGGATCGGCTTCGGCGGGTTCAACGCGCACGCGGTCGGCGACCTGAAGACGGCCGGCAAGCCCGAGCCCAAGGAGAAGACGCAGACCGACGGTTGGGTGTCCGAGGGCGAGAGCGAGGCGTCCGGCCCCGGCGTCGGCACGGACGCGAGCGGCCCGAACATCGGCAAGGGCAAGCTCGCCGAGGCCGAGGCGCACGCCGACCTCGGCCGCGCCAAGGGGGAGGGTTCGCTCACCAACGGGCCGTTCAAGCTGTCCGGCGAGGCCGAGGCGTACGCGGGGGCCAAGGTCGGTGCGGAGGGCGGCATCACGCACGAGGGCATCCAGGGCGAGGCCAAGGGCTTCGCGGGCGGTGAGGCGTCGGCCCTCGGGCGCGCCGACGCCGGTCCGGTCGGGGTCTATGGGCGCGGGGAGGTCATGGCGGGCGCCGAGGCGGGCGTCAACGCGGGCATCGGGCTCGAAGGAGTCCACGCGGGCGCGGAGGCCTTCGCCGGGGCGAAGGCCGGTGTCGGGGGCGGCGCCGACCTCGGCGGCATCGGAGCGGGCGCGACCGCCGAGGGCTGGGCCGGTATCGGCGCCGAGGCGGACGCCACGCTCGGCAAGGCCGAGGACGGCAAGTGGAAGATCGGGGCCAAGGTCGGTCTCGCCGTCGGGCTCGGCGGCGAGGTCGGCTTCGAGTTCACCGTCGACCCGGGCAAGGTGGGTGACACGGTCGGTGACATCGCCGACGGGATCGGGAGCCTGTTCTGATCCCGTGCCGCGTCCCGGGCCGTACAGTCGGCCGGCTCTGGGTACCCGCCCAGGGCGCACCCCAGTAAGCAGCAAGGAGGGACCCGCATGGCCACGACCCTGCCCGTACCGATCGAGTTCGAGCTGCCCGACGGCTGGCACGCCGCGCCGCCGGACGAGGTCGGAGCGCCGGGCGCGGCGTTCGTCGCGCTGCGCCCCGGGGCGGACGCCGGGTTCACCGCGAACATCACCATCGACGGCGAGTACCGGCCGGACGACGCGCCTCTGGCCGCGCTCGCCGACGCGTCGGTGGCGCAGCTGCGGACGTCCGGCGCCCGGGTCGAGGTCGTCGAGCGGAGCGAGAAGGGGTCGGCGCAGGCGCCCGGACTGCTCCAGGAGCTGGCCGTCACGGCGGCCGTCTCCGGAGTGCTGCGCGAGCTCGTCCAGACACAGGTGTACCTGGGCATGCTCGATGTCGCCGACCCGCACCGGCGCGTCGTGATCCGGCTCGTGCTGACCGCGACCGAGGCCCAACACCCCACCGTGCTCGACGACTTCCAGGCGTTCGTCCGCTCGGTCCGCCCCGAGGGCGGCGGCGGAGCGTAGCCGTCCGGTCCGCCTTGCAGCCGCGAACCGGCCTCTCGTAGGTTGACGCCATGGGACTCTTCGACAAGCTGACCGGAACCAAGCGGCCCGAGGGCGGGGTCGCCGCGCGCGGGGCCGACGAGGTGCGGGCCGCGCTGCTCGGTCTGAACGGTGACGACGTCCCGTACGTCGTGCGCGACGGCCGGGCCGAGGGCGCCGACCTCGTGGCCGAGTGGCGGGTGCTGGAGCCGGCGTGGCGGACGTTCTTCGCGCGCACCCAGGTGAGCCGGGTCTACAAGGTGCACATGCGCCTGGTCCCGGAGAAGAACGAGGTGCGCTCGCTGGACAAGGAGTTCGAGGTCCAGTGGGTCGGTGACGTGCCCCGGCTGAGCGCCTCGGCCGAGGCGCAGCGCGGCCAGGTGCGGACCATCTCCAAGCAGCGCACCCTGGGCGGCGGCGGAGCGGAGGAGACCTTCAGCTTCGACAGCGACGACCTGAAGAACCCTCTTCAGGACGCCGTCCTGAAGTCGGGCTGGACGTGGCGCGGAGTGATCAGCGGCAAACTCTGAGTCCCGCGCGGCCCGGCCGCGTCTCACACTGTGGTCCCCGCCGGTGGATTCGGCGGGGATTTTCTTGCGGCTATTGACAGAAATATTCATACGGGCTGACCCTGCATGGACATATGCAGGAGGTGGGCCATGGCAGCCGTAGTGGAGAAGCACTCCATCGACGTCGTCCCCGACAGTGCGCGGCACGGACGCGCGTTCAGCCAGTTCACGCTCTGGCTCGGGGCCAATCTCCAGATCACGGCCGTCGTCACCGGCGCCCTCGCCGTCGTGTTCGGCGGTGACGTGGTCTGGTCACTGATCGGGCTCGTGCTCGGCAACCTGCTCGGCGGCGCCGTCATGGCCCTCCACTCCGCGCAGGGGCCCAAGCTGGGGCTGCCCCAGATGATCCAGTCGCGGGCCCAGTTCGGCGTCAAGGGCGCCGTCGTCCCGCTGCTGCTCGTCATCCTCATGTACGTCGGCTTCTTCGCCAGCGGCAGCGTCCTCGCCGGACAGGCCACCGCCCGCCTCACGCACACCGGCGACACCACGGGCATCATCATCTTCGCCCTGGTCACCGGCGTCATGGCCACCGTCGGATACCGCGTCATCCACGCCCTCGGCCGGGTCGCCAGCGTGGTCTGCGCCCTTGCCTTCCTCTTCCTCGGCGCGCGCCTCCTGGAGCGCACCGACCTCGGCGAGCTCCTCGGCAACGCGCACTTCTCGATGCCGATGTTCCTGCTCGCCGTCTCCCTGTCGGCGTCCTGGCAGCTCGCCTTCGGCCCGTACGTCGCCGACTACTCGCGCTACCTGCCGCGCTCCACCAGCGCCAAGGCCACCTTCTGGTGGACCCTGTCCGGCTCGGCGCTCGGCTCCCAGTGGTCGATGACCTTCGGCGTGTTCGTCGCCGCGAGTTCGGGCGGCGCGTTCCTCGACGACCAGGTCGGCTACGTGGTCTCGCTCGGCGGCGCCGGGCTCGTCGCCTCGTTCTTCTACTTCGTGATCGCGCTCGGCAAGCTCACCGTGAACGTCCTCAACACCTACGGCGGCTTCATGTCGATGGTGACCGGCATCAGCGGCTTCCGGGGCCAGCGCGTCCTGTCGCAGCGCGGCCGGGCGGTCTACATCGCGATCATCATGGTCGCGGGCACCGCCGTGGCGCTCGCCGGCAAGGACAGCTTCCTGTCCTCCTTCAAGGACTTCCTGCTGTTCCTGCTGACCTTCTTCACGCCCTGGTCGGCCATCAACCTCGTCGACTACTACCTGATCTCCCGCGAGCGCTACGACATCCCCGCGCTCGCCGACCCGAACGGCCGCTACGGCGCCTGGCGCTGGGACGCCCTCGTCGTCTACGGCGTCGGCCTCCTCGCCCAGCTCCCGTTCCTGGTCACGCACTTCTACACCGGCCCGCTCGTCGAGCCGCTCGGCGGCGCCGACGTCTCCTGGATCGTGGGCCTGGTCGTCCCCGCCGCCCTGTACTGGCTCCTCGCCCGCCGCGACACCTCCCACATCCCCGCCGAGCACGTGCCGGGCCCCCGCACCGAGGCGGCCGCGGCCGACACGGCGGTCACCCCCTAGGCCGTGTCCGCAAAGTCCCGTCTGCCGGTCGACGCCTGGCACGCACTCTCGCCGCACCGGGCGTAAGGCCAAGTACGTCCAGTACGAGGCCTTGCGCCCGGCGCGCCGAGAGCACGCACCAGACGCCGCCCGGCCGCCCTTCGGGCGACGACGGGACTTTGCGGACACGACCTAGGGGACAAGAGGGGGGCTAGCCCCAGTGTCCCGGGGGCGACGGGTCCGTAGCGTGGTGCGGTATGAGCGGAATGGATGCCCGCGCCCAGGAGCGCACCCGGGACGCCGAGCTGAAGAAGGAGCTCGACGCCACCTTGCACGCACGCAGGGAACTCGGTGAGGAGTACGAGTCCGCGCTGGTGGACTCCTTCATCGAAAAGGTCGAGCAGCGGCTCGACTCCGTCGTCGACCGGAGGGTGCGCCGCACGATGGCCGAGCAGCAGATGACCGCGGCCCGCGGCGGCGGTCGCGAACGGACCGGGGCGGAGAACTGGGCCGAGCGGTTCGGCTTCGTCATCGTGACCCTGGTCCTCGCGATCCCGCTGTCCGCGATCGGCGTGGCCAACGCGGGCCTGCCGGGCCTGCTCATCGCGTGGGGCGGCATCGTCGGCGTCAACGCGGTCCACGCCGGCCACGTGTGGCCGCGCCGCCGCGACACCGGCTCCCGCCAGGACTCCGACTGGGAGGACTGACCCGGCGCGTCCGTGCCGGGTGCGGCCCGGTCCGCGGCCGCTCAGACCTCCAGTTCGGCCTCGATCTTCTTCAGCTGGTGGCGGGCCATCGCCAGGTTGGCGCGCGAGGAGTCGAGGACCAGGTAGAGGAACAGGCCGTTGCCGCCGCGGCCCTTGAGCAGGCGGATCAGGTGGTACTGGGTGCCGAGGGTGATCAGGATGTCCTCGATCTCGTCCTGGAGGCCGAGGTGCTCCATCGTGCGCAGCTTGGCGCGGACCACGTCGGTGTTGCCCGCGGCGGCGACCTCCAGGTCGAAGTCCTTGGAGCCGCCGGCCGTGCCGAGGGCCATGCCGCTCGTGTAGTCGACGAGCGCGGCGGCGGCCGCGCCCTCGATGCTCGTGAGGGCGTCCTTGAGGGCGGTCTCGGTGTTGGCCATGGTGTGGGTCCTCTCGTAGTGGTGGTGCGGTGCGTGTGGTGCGTGCGGTCCTGGTCTGGTCAGGCGGTGTCGGTGGGGGTGTGCGGGGCGCGCAGCGGCAGGCCGGAGCCGGCGGTGCGGGTGCGGGCCCGGCTGCGGGCACGGGCGGGCTCCTTCGGGGGTGCGGCGGCCGGTGCGGCCGCCACGACCAGCTCGCCGATGCGGGCGCCCGCCCGGCGGCCCTCCAGATGCAGCCGGCCCACGTTCACCCGGTCCCCGGCGAGCAGGGTCAGGACGGCCGATTCCCCGGCCGCGTACGTCGCGACGTAGCCGCCCTCGCCGCGGACGAGGAGTTCGCGGAAGCCGCCCTGACCGGTCGCGTCGGACAGGCGCAGGGCGACGCCGAGCGCGGCGGCGGTGAGCGCCGCGACGCCCTCGGCCTCGACGCCGGGGGTGTCGTGGGCGAGGACGAGGCCGTCGACACTGGCCGCGAGCGCCCCGGTCACCTGCGGCACTTGGACTCTCAACCGGTGTATCTCGGCGAGGAGTTCGGCCTCGTCGACCATCGGGGTGCTCCTTTCGGGGGCGGGGTGCCGGCGGCGTCTCACAGGGCCTCCAGGGCGGCGCGCAGCCGGCGCAGCAGGGCCACGTCGGGGTCCTCGACGGCGGCGGTGCGCGTGAGCCATTCCGGGACGGCCTCGGCGGCCGGGGTCTCGGGCGCGGTGGTGACGAGGCCGCGGGAGGCGAGGCGGCGCAGGTCGACGAGGGTGTGGAAGGCGGGGCGGCCGAGCGTGAGGGCGATCTGCGAGGCGGTGCGCGCCCCGTCGACGAGTTCGAGCACCCGGCGCCGGCGCGGCGGCACCCGCAGCGGGTGCAGGGCGGTGCGGCTGAGCGCGGCCGTGTCGGTGTCCGGCTCGGGCCAGATCCGCTGGAGGAGGTCGCGGCGGCGCAGCGTCTCGCGCTCCACGGCGGCGACCGGCACCGGCCGCACCGCCCCGAACCAGTGCGCGACCCCGTACCGGAAGCGGGTCGGTCCGCTGGTCGGCGCGAGCGTGAAGTACGCGGCGTCGAACAGGGCGCCCAGATGGCACAGTTCGAGCGCGCCGTCGGTCAGTCCGCCGTGCTCGACGAGGTAGCGGCCGACGCGGTGCCCGGCGCCCGCCCGGTCGACGGCCTCCCACCAGCCGTCGGCGTCGATCACCCCGGTCGCGGTGAGCAGCACGTCCATGCCGGGTGTCGCGGGCGACTCGGCGTGCACGATCCGCCCGTCCTGGAGGTAGAGGGTGCCGTGTTCGCGTATGAGGGCGCCGGTGGCCCGCTCGGAGGCGAGCCGGCTGAGCATGGGCGACACCCCGGGGTGCGCGGTGCCCGCGCTCACCCGAGGACCAGCCGCTCGGCGAGGTCGGCGAGCCGGATCCGGGCGAGGGCCAGATTGCCGTCCGCCCGGTCGAGCCACAGATGCAGGAAGACGCTGCTGTCGAAGCTGGTGCGGACGAAACGCAGCAGGTGGTAGCCGTCGCGGCTGGTGACGATGACGTCCTCGACGGGCGGCTCCGCCCCGTTCTGCGACCAGTCTCCGCCGCCCGCCGGGGCGAAGGCGCGGTGCTCGGCGGTGAGCCGGGCCACCTCGGCGGCCTCGGCGGCGGTGGTCTCGTGGTCGCCGTTGGGCGACTCCCCGATGGTGCCCAGGGCGAGTCCGCTGGTCCAGTCGACGACCGAGGCGCCGCGGGCCCCCGGCAGCCTCATGGCCTCGAGCAGACACTCGTCGATTCCGGGCACGCCTGGATCCCCCCACCCGTCCGTCACTTCGGTGCACCACTGGTGTCGGTGTGACGCAGACGCTACGCACCGTACGGGGGCCTGGTGAGCGTTCTGGCATTTTCCAATGGAACATGCGGACCGGGTACTAGAATCCGCCGACCGGCCCGCCCCGCAAGGGAGTTGGGCCCGTCGGCATGCCTCCGCGCGCTCAGGGGCGGCTCCGGCGAACGGCCGGCGCCCGGAAGTTCAGAGCTCGGTGAGGCTGTCGCGCTGGGGGCCGCCCGCCTCCGCCACGATCTCCTCGACCGGCTGCGGCGCGCGCACGGTCGCGAAGCGCACGGTGCCTTCCGGTTCGGTGGTGTAGCCGTAAATGCCGGGCCTGGCCAGGGAGTTGTAGGAGTAGTGCTGGGCGAAGTAGTACGCGCCGGTGTCCAGCGCGGCCGCGTGGTCGCCGGCCGCGAGCAGCGGCAGTTCCTGGTTCTCGGCCAGGAGGTCGCCGGCGAAGCAGGCCGGGCCCGCCACGTCCTGCGCCACGAGCGGCCCGGACTTGGGCAGGCCCTTCGCGTCGTACGCGGCGATCCGCAGCGGCCAGGAGGCGGGCGCGTACACGGTGCGGGTGGCGACCTGGACGCCCGCGTGCGTGACCGCGATGGGGCGGCCGCCGGCCTCCTTGGCGTACTCGACGAGGGCCAGTGTCGTGCCGTGCTTCGCGGTCAGGGAGCGGCCGAACTCGGTGACGAGCCCGTAGCTCCCGTCGAAGAGCCCCGGCACGGTGGCGGCGAGCAGCCGCGCGTACGCGGCGTAGGTGGGGGTCTCCTCGTCGGAGCCGAAGTTCACGGGCAGGCCGCCGCCGATGTCGAGGGTGTCGACCTGGCGGCGCCCGGCGGCCGCGTTGATCTCCTCGGCGAGCTCGTGGACGGCCCGGACGCCCTCGGCCATCCGTTCCAGGGGGACGCCCTGGGAGCCGGAGTGGGTGTGCAGCCGGGTCAGCCACGGCCGGTCCAGGTAGGCGCGCACGAGCCAGGCGCGGGCGCCGGGATCGCGCAGCGCGACGCCGAACTTGGAGGTGGCGGTCGCCGTGGACAGGGCGCCGATGGAGCCCGCGCCGGTCTGCGGGTTCACGCGGACGCCGAGCGGGGACCGGGTGGGAGCGGAGGTGACTAGGGCGTCGAGGCGGGCCAGCTCCTCGGGGTTGTCGGCGTTGACGGCGATGCCGAGGGCGAGGGCCTCGCGCAGTTCGGCCGGGGTCTTGGCGGGGGAGTCGAGGACGGTGCGGGCGGGCGGCATCCCGGCGGCGCGGGCCAGGGCCAGCTCGCCGGGGCTCGCGACCTCGGCGCCGATGCCGGCTTCGCGCAGCAGCCGCAGGACGGGCACGAGCGGGGTCGCCTTCACGGCGAAGGCGTGCAGGACGGGGGTGCCGGGGGCGGTGACGGCGTCGAAGGCGGCGTGCAGGGCGGCGGCGGACGCGCGGATGCCGGTGACGTCGAGCAGTCCGGCGACGGGCGTCGCGGGGCCGACGAGGCCCTGCTCGACGGCGGCGCGTACGGCCTGGTCGCGGCGGGTGGCGGTGTCCGGGGTCCGGCGGGGCAGGGGCTGCGTCTGATCGGTGTCATGACCCATGTGGTCCAGACAACCATCCGTAACCGTCCGTAGGGTTACGGCGGGACGTGTTGACTAGTTCTATTCAGAACGTCAGGATGTGAATATCTAAGCCAACACTTCACCCTCCAGGAGGCACCCCGATGTCCGGACCCCGCCCCGTACGAGCCCCGCGCGGTACCGAGCTGAACACCCTGGGGTGGCAGCAGGAGGGTGCCCTGCGCATGCTCATGAACAACCTCGACGCCGAGGTCGCCGAGCACCCCGACAAGCTCGTCGTCTACGGGGGCACCGGCAAGGCGGCCCGCTCCTGGGAGGCGTACGACGCGATCGTCCGCACCCTCGAGACGCTGAAGGACGACGAGACCCTCCTCGTCCAGTCCGGCAAGCCCGTCGGTGTCATGCGCACCAACGAGTGGGCGCCCCGCGTGCTCCTCGCCAACTCCAACCTCGTCGGCGACTGGGCCAACTGGGAGGAGTTCCGCAAGCTCGAGGCCGAGGGCCTCACCATGTACGGCCAGATGACCGCCGGCTCGTGGATCTACATCGGCTCCCAGGGCATCGTCCAGGGCACCTACGAGACCTTCGGCGCCGTCGCCCGCAAGAAGTTCGACGGCACCCTGGCCGGCACCATCACCCTCACCGCCGGCATGGGCGGCATGGGCGGCGCCCAGCCCCTCGCCGTCACCATGAACGAGGGCGTCGCGATCTGTGTCGACGTCGACGAGACGCGCATCGACCGCCGCATCGGCACCCGCTACCTGGACGTCAAGGCCGACAACCTGGACCACGCGCTCGAGCTCGCGATCCAGGCCCGCGACGAGCGCCGCGGCCTGTCCATCGGCGTCGTCGGCAACGCCGCCGAGATCTTCCCGGAGCTCCTGCGCCGCGACGCCCCGATCGACATCGTGACCGACCAGACGTCGGCGCACGACCCGCTGGCCTACCTGCCGGTCGGCATCTCGGTCGAGGACTGGGACAAGGAGCGCGAGGCGGACCCGGCCGGCTTCACCGAGAAGTCCCGCAAGTCGATGGCCCTGCACGTCGAGGCCATGGTCGGCTTCCTGGACAAGGGCGCCGAGGTCTTCGACTACGGCAACTCGATCCGCGACGAGGCCCGCAAGGCCGGCTACGACCGCGCCTTCGACTTCCCCGGCTTCGTCCCGGCCCACATCCGCCCGCTGTTCGAGGAGGGCCTCGGCCCGTTCCGCTGGGCCGCCCTGTCCGGCGACCCCAAGGACATCGCGGCCACCGACAAGGCGATCAAGGAGCTGTTCCCCGAGAACAAGCACCTGCACCGCTGGATCGACATGGCCGGCGAGCGCATCGCCTTCGAGGGCCTCCCGGCCCGCATCTGCTGGCTCGGCTACGGCGAGCGCCACCTGGCCGGCCTCAAGTTCAACGAGATGGTCGCCTCCGGCGAGCTCTCCGCCCCCGTAGCCATCGGCCGCGACCACCTCGACTCGGGCTCCGTCGCCTCCCCGTACCGCGAGACCGAGGCCATGAAGGACGGCTCGGACGCGATCGCCGACTGGCCGCTCCTGAACGCCCTGGTCAACACCGCCTCCGGCGCCTCCTGGGTCTCCATCCACCACGGCGGCGGCGTCGGCATGGGCCGCTCCATCCACGCCGGCCAGGTCTGTGTCGCCGACGGCACCGAGCTGGCCGCGCGCAAGATCGAGCGCGTCCTCACCAACGACCCCGCGATGGGCGTCATCCGCCACGTCGACGCCGGCTACGAGCACGCCGCCGACGTCGCCAAGGAGCGCGGTGTCCGCGTCCCCATGACTGAAGGTGACAGCAAGTGACGCACCCTGAAGGGGCGCGGGGAACTGCGCGACCGGCCACGGCCGGTCCGCAGTCGCCGGCAACCCCGGACTTCACGGCGATGTGGCGCGACCTGCAGCCCATCGGCCGTGACAAGGACACACGCGGGTACCGCCGATATGCCTGGACCGCGGCCGACGCCGACTGCAAGGTCTGGTTCAAGGAGCAGGCGGAGAACCGCGGCCTGACCCTCGAGGTGGACCGCAACGGCAACCAGTGGGCCTGGCTGGGCGACCCGGAGGCCGGCGACGCCGTCGTCACCGGCTCCCACCTGGATTCCGTCCCCGACGGCGGCGCCTTCGACGGCCCCCTCGGTGTCGTGTCCTCCTTCGCGGCCCTCGACGAACTCCGCCGCAGGGGAGTGGAGTTCACCAAGCCGCTGGCCATCACCAACTTCGGCGACGAGGAGGGTGCCCGCTTCGGCCTGGCCTGCGTGGGCTCCCGCCTCACCGGCGGCCACCTCACCCGCGAGCAGGCCTTCGCGCTCAAGGACGGGGACGGCGTCAGCCTCCCCCAGGCCATGGAGCGCGCCGGCTACGACCCGGAGGCCATCGGGCCCGACCCCGAGCGCCTCGCCCGCATCGGCGCGTTCATCGAACTCCACGTCGAGCAGGGCCGCGCCCTGGACCTGTCCGGGGACGCGGTCGGCGTCGCCAGCTCCATCTGGCCGCACGGCCGCTGGCGCTTCGACTTCCGCGGCGAGGCCAACCACGCGGGCACCACCCGCCTGGTCGACCGCCGCGACCCGATGCTGTCCTACGCCGAGACGGTCCTCGCGGCCCGCCGCGAGGCCGAGCTCGCCGGTTCCGTCGCCACCTTCGGCAAGATCTCCGTCGAGCCGAACGGCGTCAACGCGATCCCGTCGCTCGTGCGCGGCTGGCTCGACTCCCGCGCCGCCGACCAGGACGCCCTGGACCAGACGGTCACCGGGATCGAGAAGGCGGCCCGCGAGTACGCGGAGAAGCACGGCATCGACGTCTCGCTCACCCGCGAGTCGTTCACGCCCGTCGTCGAGTTCGACCACGCGCTGCGCGACGAGCTGACCCGCATCCTGGGCACCGACACCGACCTCGCGGTGCCCGTGCTCGGCACCGGCGCGGGACACGACGCGGGAATCCTCGCGTCGTCCATCCCCACCGCCATGCTGTTCGTACGCAACCCGACGGGCGTCTCCCACTCCCCGGCCGAGTTCGCGGCCGAGGACGACTGCCTCGCCGGGGTGCGCGCACTGGCCGACGTACTCGAAGGGCTGGCCTGCACGTGACCACGACGTACTGGCTCGAACACGCCTGGCTCGACCCCGAGGTCGAGTCCGGCGTGACCGTGGAGATCGCCGACGGGCGCATCACCTCCGTCACCCGCGCCGTCGCGACGCCGCCGCCCGGCGCGACCGTGCTGCGCGGCCTCACCGTGCCGGGTCTCGCCAACGCCCACAGCCACGCCTTCCACCGCGCCCTGCGCGCCACGGTGCAGGTCGGCTCGGGCACCTTCTGGACCTGGCGCGAGACGATGTACTCCGTCGCGGACCGGCTCACCCCGGACAGCTACCACGCGCTCGCCCGGGCCGTGTACGCGGAGATGGCGCTCGCCGGCATCACCGCCGTCGGCGAGTTCCACTACCTGCACCACGCGCCCGGCGGCACGCCCTACGCCGACCCGAACGCGATGGGCGAGGCGCTGATCGCCGCCGCCGACGAGGCCGGCATCCGCGTCACGCTGCTCGACACCGCTTACCTGTCGGCGGGCTTCGGCAAGGCGCCCGACGAGCACCAGGCCCGGTTCTCCGACGGCACCGCCGCCGCGTGGGCCGAGCGGGTCTCGCTCCTCAAGGACCGCCCGCACGCGAAGATCGGCGCCGCCGTGCACTCCGTACGGGCCGTCCCCGCGGACCAGCTGTCGACGGTCGCCGAATGGGCCCAGGTCCGCGGCGTCCCGCTGCACGTCCACCTCTCCGAGCAGATCGCGGAGAACGAGGCGTGCCAGGCCGCCCACGGGTGCACCCCGACCGAACTCCTCGCGGAGCACGGGGTGCTGGGCTCGCGCACCACGGGCGTGCACAACACGCACCTCACCGACCACGACATCAGCCTCCTCGGCGGCTCCGGCACGGGCACCTGCATGTGCCCGACCACGGAGCGGGACCTCGCCGACGGCATCGGCCCCGCCGTGCGGCTCCAGCAGGCCGGCTCGCCGCTCTCGCTGGGCTCCGACAGCCACGCCGTCATCGACCTGTTCGAAGAGGCGCGCGGCATGGAGCTCAACGAGCGGCTGCGCACGCACCAGCGCGGGCACTGGACGGCGGCGGCGCTGCTGCGGGCCGCCGCGGTGGACGGGCATGCGGCGCTGGGCTGGGACGACGCGGGCGTCATCGAGCCCGGGGCCGTCGCGGACCTCGTCACGATCGACCTCGGGTCGGTCCGTACGGCCGGGGCTCCGCCGCGGCTGGGGGCGGAGACGGCCGTGTTCTCGGCCGGGGCCGCCGATGTCCGTGACGTGATCGCGTCCGGCCGCGAGGTCGTCCGCGACGGGGTCCATGTCCGTGTCGGCGACGTCGGCTCGGCCCTGACCGAGGCGATCTCGGCGCTTAGGTAGCCATCTCGCCGTAGCTTCGGCCCGACGTCGGGCGGGTGCGGCTCCGGTGGGGCTTCTCGCGCAGTTCCCCGCGCCCCTGAAATGCAGACCCTTCGGGTCGCATTTCCCCGATGCGTCAGCGCCCGATGGAGATCGCGCACGAAGTGCGCATC
>NZ_JBHYTK010000148.1:0-19999 GCF_042749255.1 Streptomyces sp. NPDC059524
CTCCGCCCGGCGCCCCCCGCCCCGCCCCGGCGCGGCGCGGCGCGCCGGGCGCGGCCCCGGCCCCCCCCCACGGCCGGCTTCCACGGATCCCGCACCGGGTCGGGCGGTCCGTCGGGAGAGTCGTCGGAAAAGGCAGCGGGGGAGGTCACGCGCCGGAATCTATCCCGGCCGGCGCGCGGACCGGCCCCTAGGTCCTGTCTGGAGTTGTGGGGGGGGGGGGGGGGGGGCGCGGCGCCCCCCCCCCCCGCCCCGCCCCGCCCGCGGCGGCGCCCGCGCTCCGCGCGCACGACGGGGAACTCCGGACAGGACCTAGCCGTCGCGTACGGGCCTTCAGCGCACCGTCTCGAGCACCTCCGCGGCGCCGAGCACCTCGGCGATCTCGTTCAGCGCGTCCCCGGCGCCGAAGCCCAGCAGGTCCTTCTCGGGGACGCCGAGGTCGGCGAGGAGCGCGGGGTCGCCGAGCGGGCCGGGCGGCACGATCTCCGCGTCGCCGACCTCGTCCTCGTCACCGTCGGCCGAGGCCTCCGGTTCGCCGTCCTCGGTGCCGTCCAGGTCGAGCGCGTCCAGCTCGTCCTCGACCGCGTCCGGGTCCTTGCCGAGCAGTTCGTCGGTGAGCAGGATCTCGCCGTAACTGCTGCGGGCGGCGGCAGCGGCGTCCGAGATGTAGATGCGGGGGTCCTCCTCACCGTCCACACGGACGACGCCGAACCAGGCGTCCTCCTGTTCGATGAAGACGAGAACCGTGTCGTCCTCGGCGCCGGCCTCGGCCGCCGCCTCACGGGCCAGGTCGGACAGGTCCGACAGGGTCTCCACGTCGTCGAGCTCTGTATCGCTCGCTTCCCACCCGTCTTCGGTGCGCGCGAGCAGTGCGGCGAAGTACACCGTGACTCTCCCACTGGTCTCAGGTGTGCCGGTCGGGGGTCCCCCCGGCGTCGGAAGGCGGGAGTCGGGACCGGCCCCGCCACTCGGAATCGTGGCAGAAAGAACGGCTCCAAGAGAGGTCTTCCGCACGCTGTGTTGGCGGGGCGCCCTCGCCGGGCGTGTCGCGTGTGAGCCGCGTCACCTGCCCTTCGCCGGTGTGTCACCAGCGAAACGTGCGCATCCTCATCTGCTGGCGCATGCGCGCGGCCCGTGCGCGGCGCGGCTGGACCCGGGCGCGCAGCTCGCGCGCCTCCGTCAGTTCCCGCAGGAACACGGCGCGGCGGCGCCTGCGCTCGGCGTCCGTCTCCGGCTCGGCGTCCGCGCCCCCGGACTCCGGGTCGGACTCCGTCCCTTGCTTGCGGTCCGGCATCGGCGACACCACCACCCCAGTCGACGCGTCCCTTCCACTTTCCCTCCACCGGCCCCTTCGATGCCAGTGCGCGGCAGGGGGCAAGTGAGGCGGGTGCGCGGGGGAGCCGGGGCCGCGGGGCGCGGTTACTGTTGAGGACATGCGGATCCATGTCGTCGACCACCCACTCGTGGCGCACAAACTCACCACGCTGCGCGACCAGCGCACCGACTCCCCGACCTTCCGGCGCCTGGCCGACGAGCTGGTGACCCTGCTCGCCTACGAGGCGACCCGGGACGTGCGCACCGAGCAGGTCGACATCGACACCCCGGTGTCGCGGACGACGGGTGTGAAGCTCTCCCACCCGCGCCCCCTGGTCGTGCCGATCCTGCGCGCGGGCCTCGGCATGCTCGACGGCATGGTGCGCCTGCTCCCCACCGCCGAGGTCGGCTTCCTCGGCATGGTGCGCGACGAGGAGACCCTCCAGGCCTCCACCTACGCGACCCGGATGCCGGACGACCTCTCGGGCCGCCAGGTGTACGTGCTTGACCCGATGCTCGCCACGGGCGGCACGCTCGTCGCGGCGATCCAGGAGCTCATCAAGCGCGGCGCCGACGACGTCACGGCCGTCGTGCTGCTCGCCGCGCCCGAGGGCGTCGAGATCATGGAGCGCGAGCTGGCGGGCACGCCGGTGACCGTGGTGACGGCCTCGGTCGACGAGCGTCTCAACGAGAACGGCTACATCGTCCCGGGCCTGGGCGACGCGGGCGACCGCATGTACGGCGCCGCGGAGTAGTTCCTACGGGCCTGTGTCCGTCAGCGGCCCGGCCGCGGGGCGCGAGCGACCACACGAAAGCCGCCGCCGCGACTGCTCGATACAGGGCAGACGCGACGGCGGCTTTCTGTCGTGCGGAAACTAGCAGCGCGACTTGGCGGGCGCCGGCTTCGGATGCGTCAGCGCGGCCAGCGACTTGTCGGCGGCGGGCCGGGGCGACAGTTCCTTGAACCCGTCGCCGATGATGAGGTCGACCTCGGCCGGCTTCTCGCGGGCGTCGGCCTTGAGCTCGGCCCCGGCCAGCTGCGTGCCCAGGACGGGGAGCGCCGCGTCGGTCGCCGAGGTCGCCCCGAGCAGCAGCCCGGGTCCCTTGACCTTCTTGTCGTACTCCTTCGTCGCGTTCCCCACCTCGCCGATCTTGAAGCCGCGCTTCTTCAGCTCGTCGGCGGTCTTCTTGGCGAGGCCGCCGCGGGGGGTCGCGTTCAGCACGTTGACCGTGATGCCGCCCGGGGCCGGGAGCTTCTTGGCCGCCTGCGCGGGGGTGGCGGAGGCGCTGGGGGTCGCCTTGCAGTGTGCGGAGCCGGCGCCGGCCGCGGTCGCCTTGTCGCCGCCCGTGAACACGTCGACGAGCTGGAAGGAGCCCCAGCCGATCAGGCCGACGGCGGCGACGGACGCGACGACGGCGAGCACGATCCGGGTGCGTGAGCGGCCGCGTCGCATGCGGGGGTACTTGTCCCCCGTGATGCGGTACTTGCCGCCCATGCCGGGGGGAGTGAGCATGCTCATGGGCGCAGCGTAGTGCCGCTCGCCGGTGATTCCTATTAAATGATCAGGCGAGATGTCCCGTACGACCCGAAAGGGTCAATCCGGGCCGCCGCGGAGGGCGGGCCCGCCGGCCGTCAGCCCAGTTCGAGGACGCGGGCGTGCAGGACCTGGCGCTGCTGGAGCGCGGCGCGGACCGCGCGGTGCAGTCCGTCCTCCAGGTACAGGTCGCCCTGCCACTTCACGACGTGCGCGAAGAGGTCGCCGTAGAACGTCGAGTCCTCGGCGAGCAGGGTCTCCAGGTCGAGCTGGCCCTTGGTCGTCACCAGCTGATCGAGGCGGACCGGGCGCGGCGCGACGTCCGCCCACTGCCGGGTGCTTTCCCGGCCGTGGTCGGGGTACGGCCGGCCGTTTCCGATGCGCTTGAAGATCACACGGAAAGCCTACCGGGCGAGCCTCACCGGGCGCAGCCATGGAGACCGAGTGCGACTCTGGGAAATACCGTGCAGAAACGGGATGTACTGGGATCGTGCCAGCCGGTGACAGGGGCCTGAAATGAGTGACAGCGAGCCGAAGGCGGGCGACCAGGGCGGCGGATCGGGCCCGTCCGGGTCAGACGGCGGCGCCGGGTTGACGCCGGGCGGCGAGCTGCCCGCCGAGGCGCAAGAGATCGCCGCCGGATACGCCTTCACGGGACCCGCGCTCGACCTCGGCGCGCTGGTCTGGGACGGCACGAGCCGGCCCGGCGCGCAGATCCGCATCCCCCTCACGATGCTGAACCGGCACGGGCTCGTCGCCGGCGCCACCGGCACCGGCAAGACGAAGACCCTCCAGCTCGTCGCGGAGCAGCTCTCCGCGCAGGGCGTGCCGGTGTTTCTCGCCGATGTGAAGGGCGACCTCTCCGGGGTCTCGGCGCCCGGCCAGGACGGCGACAGGGTGCGCGAGCGGGCCGGGCAGGTGGGCCAGGAGTGGACCGGGACCGGCTTCCCCTGCGAGTTCTACGCGCTCGGCGGCATCGGCACCGGCATCCCGCTGCGCGCCACCGTCACCAGTTTCGGCCCGGTCCTGCTCAGCAAGGTGCTGCGGCTCAACCAGACGCAGGAGCAGTCCCTCGGCCTGATCTTCCACTACGCCGACCAGAAGGGCCTGGAGCTCTACGACCTCAAGGACCTGCGGGCCGTCGTCACCTTCCTCACCTCGCCCGAGGGCAAGTCCGAGCTGAAGGGGATCGGCGGGCTGTCGGCCGCGACCGCCGGGGTGATCCTGCGGTCCCTGACGACGTTCGAGGCGCAGGGCATGGGCGACTTCTTCGGGGAGCCCGAGTACGACACGAGCGAACTGCTGCGCACGGCGTCCGACGGGCGGGGGATGGTCTCCGTACTGGAGCTGCCGGCCGTGCAGGACAAGCCGCAGCTGTTCTCCACGTTCCTGATGTGGCTGCTCGCGGATCTGTTCCAGGCGCTGCCGGAGGTCGGGGACGTCGAGAAGCCGAAGCTCGTCTTCTTCTTCGACGAGGCGCACCTGCTGTTCAAGGACGCGTCGAAGTCGTTCCTGGAGTCGATCACGCAGACCGTGCGGCTGATCCGGTCCAAGGGCGTCGGTGTCTTCTTCGTGACGCAGACGCCGAAGGACGTGCCGGGCGACGTCCTCGCGCAGCTCGGCAACCGGGTGCAGCACGCGCTGCGGGCCTACACGCCCGACGACCAGAAGGCGCTCAGGGCGACCGTGAAGACGTTCCCCAACGCGGCGTACGACCTGGAGGAGCTGCTGACCTCCCTGGGGACCGGCGAGGCCGTGGTCACCGTGCTCAGCGAGAACGGGGCGCCGACGCCGGTGGCGGCGACGCGGCTGCGGGCGCCGCAGTCGTTGATGGGGCCTGTCGCGGCGGAGGCGCTGGACGCGGCGGTGCGGGGGTCTTCTCTGTACGGGCGGTACGCGGACGCCGTCGACCGGGAGTCGGCCTACGAGAAGCTGAGCGCGGCCGAGTCGGCGCCCGCACCTGCCCCTGCCCCTGCCCCGGCTCCGGCGTCCTCGCGGCGGGCCGCGCCGAAGGAGGACGAGTCGCTGGTGGAGCAGGTGGTGGGCAGCGGGGTCTTCAAGTCGCTGGCGCGGTCGATGGGGACGCAGCTGGGGCGCGAGATCTCCCGGTCGCTCTTCGGCACGCGGCGGCGCTGAGGCGCGGCCTCGCGCCGTGGGAGCTTCGGCATCGATGCCGGGTGCCGGCCCGTGGGGCTTCTCGCGCAGTTCCCCGCGCCCCTGAAGGCACACTTCGTGCGCCCCAGGAGGCGTCGCCGAAGGGTCTCTTCGCGCGCCTGACGGCGGTGGGTCGGCGTGATTCAAGCCCCTCCGGCGATTGAGGAGCGGGGGCCGGGGCGGAGCCCCGGGGGGTGCCGCCGTCGGGGGGTGCGGTCTTGTCGCCGGGTGACCCGTCAGCCCTACTTCGCGGCCTTGGCCGCCTTCGCCGCCTTCGCCGCCGCCTTCATCTCCTGCTTGTGCGCCCGCACCTTGGTCAGGGAGTCGGGGCCCGTGATGTCGGCGACGGAGCGGAAGGACTTGGGGGCGCCGTAGTCGCCGGCGGCCTCGCGCCAGCCCTTGGGGCGGACGCCGAGCTGCTTGCCGAGGAGGGCGAGGAAGATCTGGGCCTTCTGCTTGCCGAAGCCGGGCAGGTCGTTCAGCCGGGTCAGGAGCTCCATGCCGGTGCCGACGCCCTCCCAGACGGCGGCCGCGTCCCCGTCGTAGTGCTCGACGAGGTACTGGCACAGCTGCTGGATCCGCTTCGCCATGGAGCCCGGATAGCGGTGCACGGCCGGCTTCTCGGAGAGGAGCGCGGCGAAGGCCTCGGGGTCGTACGCGGCGATCTCGTGCGCGTCGAGGTCGTCGGCGCCGAGCCGGTCGGCGATCGTGCGGGGCCCGGCGAACGCCCACTCCATGGGCACCTGCTGGTCGAGCAGCATGCCCACGAGCGCGGCGAGCGGACTGCGCCCGAGCAGCTCGTCGGCGGCCGGGTCCTGGGCGAGGTGGAGGGTGACGTCCATGCGGCTCATACGTCGATGATCGCGGGTGGGTGCGGGGGCTGCCAGCCGACCCGGAGGGGTTATTAGGTTAGGCTGCCCTAATTAATCCGAAGGGGAGTGGGGCAGGGTGCGGTTCGAGGTCTTCCGGGACGCGTGGGGAGTCCCCCATCTGCGGGCGGGCGACGCGCTGTCCCTCGCGTACGGCCAGGGGTATGTCACCGCCGTCGACCGGGCCTGGCAGATCGAGGTCGAGCGGCACCGGGTGCTCGGCACGTCCGCCGCCTTCCTCGGCGCGGAGGCGGCCGGTTGGGACCGGTTCGCGCGGCGGGCGCGGCTCGCCGACACCGCCCGGCGCTGCCACGCGGCCCTGGACGAGGACACCCGCACCTGGCTGGACGCGTACACGGAGGGGATCGGCGCCGGACTCCAGGCGGCCACGGCGCCCGAGTTCGCGCGGGCCGGGATCGAGCCCGGCGCGTGGGAGCCGTGGACGGCACTCGGGATCTGGCTGTCGACGCACGTGCTGTTCGCGGGGTTCCCGGCCAAGCTGTGGCGGGACGAGGTCGTGCGGCGGCTCGGTCGGGAGGCCGTGGAGCTGTTCGCCACCGACGGGCCCGGCACCTGCGGCAGCAACGGCTGGCTGGTGGACGGGACGCGCAGCGCGAGCGGCGCCCCCCTGATCGCCGGCGACCCGCACCGCTTCATCGAGGACCCCGGCGTCTACCAGCAGATCCGGCTCGCCTGCCCCGAGTTCGACGTGGCCGGGCTCGCCGTGCCCGGCGTCCCCGGCATCGGACACTTCGGGCACGCGGGCGGGGTCGCCTGGGCCATCACCAACGCCATGGCCGACTACCAGGACCTGTACCGGGAGCGGCTGCGGCGCACCCCGGACGGCGGCGTCGAGGCGTTCGGACCCGACGGCTGGGAGCGCGCGCACGCCCACGAGGAGGCGGGCGTCGAGGTCGTCGAGACCGGGCGCGGAGTCGTCGTCATCGGCGGGCCGGGAGAGAGCGGGGCCGAGGGCGAGGGCATCAGCCTGCGCCAGCCCGCCCGCGTCCACGAGGACCTGGGCTTCGCCGCCCTCCCCGCCCTGCTGCGCGCCCGGACCGTCGCCGACGTCGACCGGGCCTTCGACCGCTGGGCCGAGCCGGTCAACGTCGTGCTCGCCGCCGACACCGCGGGCGGCCTGCTGCACCGGGTCGCGGGCACCGTCCCCGACCGCGACCCCGAGAACAGGCTGCGGGTCGTGCCCGCGTGGGAGGAGCGGTACGCCTGGCGCGGGCGGACGGAGCCGCTGCCCCGGGCCGCGGTCGACACCGGCGTCGCCGTCATGGCCAACGAGCGCTCCCTCGCCGCCCCGCTCGGCGTCGAGTTCGCCCCGCCGCACCGCGCCCGCCGCATCACCGAACTGCTCGCGGGCCGCCCGGTCTGGGACGCCGACGGCATGCGCTCCGTGCACACCGACACCCTGCTGCCCTCCGCGGGCCCGCTCCTCACCCTCGTAGAAGCGCTCGACGGAGAAGCCATCGGCGTAGGAGCACTCGACGGAGAAGCACTCGACGGAGAAGCACTCGACCGAGAAGCACTCGGTGGGGAAGCGCTTGGTGGAGAAACCCTCGACGGACTGTCCCCGGAGGCGGCCGCGCTGCGGGGCGAACTCCTCGGCTGGGACCGGCGGATGGACGCGGACAGCGCGCTCGCCGCCGCGTACGCCCGGGTCCGGGCCGCCGTCGTCCGGCGCGTCGCCGCGCACGGGACCCTGGCCCCGCTCACCGGCCTGATGCCCGCCTACCCGGACGTGTTCCGGCCGTGGCTGGCGCTCGTGCCGCGCGTCGCGTACGGCCTGGAGAACCTGCTGAGCCTCGACACGATCCCGTACGAGGACCGGCTCGCGGCCGTGCGGGAAGCGGTGGAGGAGGTCGCGGCCGAGCCCTCCGGCGTGACGTGGGGCGAGCTGCACCGGCTCGCGCCCTGGCAGGCACTGCCCGACCCGGACGCCGCGTGGCCCGGCCTGGACGGCGACCACGACTGCGTGCTGTCGACGTCGGGGGTGCCCGGACTCACCGAGTTCAGCGCGCGAGGGCCCGCCGCCCGCTACGTGTGGGACCTCGCCGACCGTGCGAACAGCCGCTGGATCGTCCCCCTCGGCGCCTCCGGCGTCCCCGGCGACGCCCACCACCGCGACCAGCTCCCCCTGTGGCTGCGCGGCGAACTCGCCCCGCTCGTCACCGACTTCGCCCTACTCACCGAGGAGCAGCACCCGTGACCGACGTGCACACACAGGAAGTGGACGGCTTCGGCACCTTCCGGATCACGCCCCTGGACCCGGACGGCGCCGAGATCGACGTCCTGCACGGCTGGGTGAGCGAGGAACGGGCCGGCTTCTGGGGCATGACCGGCATCGGCCGCGAGGACGTGCGCGGCATCTACACCCACATGGCCACGCTCGACACCCACCACGCCTTCCTCGTCCGCCTCGACGGCGCCCCGGTCGCCCTCTTCCAGACGTACGAGCCGGAGGCCGACCGGGTCAGCGAGTGCTACACCGTGCGGGACGGCGACATCGGCGCCCATCTGCTGGTCGCGCCGAGCGGCCCCGGGGGCGCCGTGCCCGGGTTCACCCGGACCCTGGTCGACGTCCTCATGGCGTACATGCTCGACGGGCTCGGACGGCGCCGGGTCGTCGTCGAGCCGGACGCGCGCAACGACAAGGCCGTGGCCCTCTTCGAGCGCGCCGGGTTCGAGGCGGCCGGGGAGATCGTGCTCCCGGAGGTCGACCTTCCCGAGGTGTACCTCCCGGAGAAGCGCGCCCGACTGGCCTTCTACAGCCGGTAGTTCACGTTTCCGGAGCCTCAGCTGCGGGCGACCAGGAACGCGGACGCCGTGACGCCCACGGTGACGATGACGCCGCGCAGCGCGGCCGGCGGCAGCTTGCGGCCGAGCCGCGCCCCGAGCAGGCCGCCCGCCGTCGAACCGGCCGCGATCAGCGCGGCGATCGTCCAGTCGACGTCGGCGACCGCGATGAAGACGACCGCCGCGACCCCGTTGACCAGCGACGCGAGGACGTTCTTCGCCGCGTTCAGACGCTGCAGGTCGTCATGGAGCACCGCGCCGAACATGCCCATGAGGAGCACGCCCTGGGCGGCGCCGAAGTAGCCGCCGTAGACGCCGGTGCCGAGGACGCCGAGCCAGAGCGGGAGGCCGCCGTCGGTGCGGGCGGTCTCGCCGCGGCGCCGCGCGACCCAGCGGTTCAGGCGCGGCTGGAGCAGCACCAGGGCGCAGGCCGTGAGGATCAGCACCGGCACGATCGCGCGGAACGCGGCGGCGGGCAGGGTGAGCAGGAGCAGCGCGCCGCCGAGCCCGCCGAGCAGCGAGGCGGCGCCGAAGCGGAGCAACCGGGCGCGCTGGCCGCGCAGTTCGCGCCGGTAGCCGTAGGCGCCGCTCAGGACGCCCGGGACCAGGCCCACGTTGTTGGAGACGTTCGCGAGGACCGGCGGGACGCCGAAGGCGAGCAGGGTCGGAAAGGTGATCAGGGTGCCGGATCCGACGACCGCGTTCATGCCGCCGGCGGCGACCCCGGCGGCCGTGATCGCCACGGCTTCCCAGACGTCCATGTGACTCCCTCTGTACGGCCGGACGGCCCTTTGTACGGCCGGACGGCCCTCTGTCGGCCGGGCGGCCCTTTTGTACTGATCGGCCTCTGTGCGGCTGAACGGCCTTCTGTACGGCGATCGGCACTTCTGTGCGGCTGAACGGGTCGGCACCCGCCGGGAGTTCGCGACCTCCGCGGCGGGTTGCCGCCCTGGGCCGTCCCGCCGCCGATCGTCCGCCCCCGCCATGACCCAAGTCAATCCTCGGGTTTCCTTGCACATGCCCAAGCAATACCTTGGATCTTGGGTAGGTTGTGGGCCCATGACCCTCGACGACCTCCGCGTCTTCGTCGCCGTGTGCCGCGCCGGCAGCCTCAGCGCCGTCGCCCGCGACCTCTCCTGCACCCAGTCCGCCGTGAGCCAGCACGTCAAACGACTGGAGAAGGAGGTCGGCATCGGCCTCCTGGAACGGCACCCGCGCGGCGTCGTCCCCACCCCCGCCGGACGCGTCCTCCAGGACGCCGCGGCCGACGGCATAGGCGCCCTCGACCAGGCCCTGCGCCGCCTCGGCGACCTCGCCCGCGGCGAGAGCGGCTCGGTGCGGGTCACCACCGGCGCCACGTCCGTGCGGCACTTCATGGCGGAGGCGATCGTCGACTTCCGGCGTGCCCATCCGCAGGTCAGCCTGGAGTTCCAGACGGTCAGCTCCAGCCGCAGCTGCTTCGAGGCGCTCGCCGCGCACGACCTGGACCTCGCGTGGATCACCATGGGCACCCCCGCCCGCGGCATAGAACTGCACCCCGTCGTCGAACTCCCCTGGGTGCTCGCCGTCCGCGCCGACGACCCGCTCGCCGCCGCGCCCGCCGCGAGCCCCGCCGACCTGACCGCCTCGGCCCAGCTGATCCTGCCGCCCGAGCACTCCACGTCCCGCGGCCACCTCGACGACCGGTTCGCCGAGCTCGGCATCCCGCGCTCGACCGCGACCGGCACCGGCATCGCCGACTGGGACACCGCCGTCCACCTCGCCGAGCTCGGCCTCGGCCACGCCGTCGTCCCCGACCTGCCCGGACTGCGGGGCCCCGGTCACCCCGGCCTCACCCTGGTCCCGGTGCCCTGCCTGCCGCCGCTCCAGGTCGGCTGGGCCGTGCGCCGCTGGTCGGCTCTCTCCCCGCTGGCCCGCGCCTTCGCCGACACCGTCGCCCGCACCTGCCCGGCGCCGGGCCCGATCGGCTGACACACATCGCGCCGGGCGCCGCCGCGCGGGACCCTGGCCCCATGACCACCATCCACGACCTCACCGCCCTGGCCGAGGACCATCTGACCGCCGCCCGGGCCGCCGCGCACGGCCGCAGCGCCGAACTCCTGATCCGCGAGGACCCCCTGCGCCTCAGCGTCATCGCCCTCACCGAGGGCAACGCGCTGGAGGAGCACAACGCCCCCGTCGCCGCCACCCTCCAGGTCATCCGCGGCCGCGTCCGCCTCACCGCCGTCTCCGGCGACATCACCCTCACCGAGGGCGAACTCCACGCGATCCCCCAGGAACGCCACGGCCTCACGGCCCTCACGGACGCGGCGGTCCTGTTGACGGCGGTGACGGCCTGACCTGATCGTGTTCCCGTCCAGGCGGGTGCAACCGGAGTGACCGGATAGAGGTACGCACGATGACGACGTCGTACGAGGAAGTGTTCCGCGCGAGCACCGAGGATCCCGAAGGGTTCTGGCTCGCGGCCGCGGGTGCGATCGACTGGGACGTCGCGCCCACGCGGGCGCTCGACGACTCGCGCGCGCCGTTCTACCACTGGTATCCGGACGGCCGGCTGAACGTCTGCCACAACGCCCTCGACCGGCACGTCGACGCGGGCCGCGGTGACCAGCCGGCCCTTGTCCACGACTCGCCCGTCACGGGTACGACGCGCACGTACACGTACGCCGGACTGCGCGACGAGGTGGCCCGGTTCGCGGGGGTGCTCGCGGGTCTCGGGGTCGGGCGCGGGGACCGGGTCGTGATCTACATGCCGATGGTGCCGGAGGCCGCGATCGCGATGCTCGCGTGCGCGCGCATCGGCGCCGTGCACTCCGTCGTCTTCGGCGGCTTCGCGGCGAACGAGCTGGCGGTGCGGATCGACGACGCCGCCCCCAAGGTCGTCGTCTCCGCCTCCTGCGGCATCGAGGGCTCCCGTGTGGTGCGGTACAAACCGCTGCTGGACCGGGCCGTCGAGCTCGCCGCGCACAAGCCGGAGAAGTGCGTCGTCCTCCAGCGGCCCCAGTACGAGG
The DNA here is from genome assembly GCF_042749255.1 of Streptomyces sp. NPDC059524. Taxonomy (NCBI): domain Bacteria; kingdom Bacillati; phylum Actinomycetota; class Actinomycetes; order Kitasatosporales; family Streptomycetaceae; genus Streptomyces; species Streptomyces sp. NPDC059524. The sequence continues at coordinate 11,686 of NZ_JBHYTK010000148.1, forward strand.
GGGAGTCGGGGCCGCGCGACGTGGACTGGGCCGCCGCCGTGCGGGACGCCGAGCCCGTCCCCTGCGTGCCCGTCGCCGCCACCGATCCGCTGTACGTCCTCTACACCTCGGGCACGACCGGCAGGCCCAAGGGTGTCGTCCGCGACAGCGGCGGGTACGCGGTCGCGCTGCGCTGGTCCATGGAGGCCGTGTACGACGTCGGCCCCGGCGAGGTGATGTTCACGGCCTCCGACGTGGGCTGGGTCGTCGGCCACTCGTACATCGTCTACGGGCCGCTCCTCGCGGGCGCCACCACGGTCCTCTACGAGGGGAAGCCGGTCGGCACGCCGGACGCGGGCCAGTTCTGGAGGGTGGCCGCGGAGCACGGAGTGAAGACCCTGTTCACGGCCCCGACGGCGTTCCGCGCGATCAAGAAGGCCGATCCCGAGGGGGAGTTCACCAAGGGCTACGACCGCTCCGGCCTCAAGTACCTCTTCCTCGCCGGCGAGCGACTCGACCCCGAGACCTACCACTGGGCGAGCGATCTGCTCGGCATCCCCGTGCTCGACCACTGGTGGCAGACCGAGACCGGCTGGCCGATCGTCGCCAACCCGGCCGGCATCGAGCTCGCCCCGGTCAGGCCCGGCTCCCCGACCTGGCCGCTGCCCGGCTGGGACGTCCAGGTCCTCGACCCGTCCGGCAAGCCGGTCCCGGCGGGCGAGGACGGCGCCATCGTCGTGAAGCTCCCGATGCCGCCCGGCGCCCTGCCCACGCTCTGGAACGACGACGACCGCTTCGTCGCCTCGTACCTCTCCGCGTACGACGGCTACTACCTGACCGGCGACGGCGGCCACGTCGACGAGGACGGCTACGTCTTCGTCATGGGCCGCACCGACGACGTCATCAACGTCGCGGGACACCGCCTGTCCACGGGCGGCATGGAGGAGGTCCTCGCCTCCCACCCGGACGTCGCCGAGTGCGCCGTCATCGGCGTCGCGGACTCCCTGAAGGGCCAGATCCCGCGCGGCTTCGTGGTCCTCAAGGCGGGCGCCGAGCGCGCCGAGTCCGAGGTCGAGGCCGAACTCGTCCAGCTCGTACGGGACCGGATCGGCGCCGTCGCCTCGCTCAAGGACGTCGCGGTCGTCGCCGCCCTGCCCAAGACCCGCTCCGGGAAGATCCTGCGCCGCACGATGCGCGGCATCGCGGACGGTCGCGACGAGCCGGTCCCGTCGACCGTCGACGACGTGACCGTCCTGGACGCCCTGCGCCCCGTCCTCACCCGCCGGAAGGACGCGAAGGACGGGACGGACTCGCAGGACGGGACGCAGGACGGGTCGCAGGACGGGACGCACTCGCAGGACGAGAAGGAAGCGAAGGGCGCGCAGGGCTGACGGCTTCGGCCGCCGCCAGATACGCCGCCACCAGGGCCCGCTCGTCACCCCGGCGGGCGGCCACGGCGAGCCGGGACGGGGACACGCCCCGGACCGGCACGGCGATCACCTCGTCGCGCACGATCAGCGGCGCGTTGCCCACGGCCAGCAGCGCGACCCCCTGCCCGTTGGCCACGCCCTCGTACGTCTCCTCGGCGCTGCCCACGACACCGCCGATCCGCGCCGGGCGCCCGCCCCGGGCGTCCATCGCCAGCCAGTAGTCGCGCAGCGGCCCGGCCTCCGGCGGCAGCGCGAGGAACGGCTCGTCGAGCAGCTCGGCGAAGTCCACGGCCCCCTCGCCCTCGGCCCGCGCGGCGAGCGGATGACTCTGCGGCAGCGCCACGAGCCGGGGCTCCTCGGCGACCACCACGCACCGGTAGCGGTCCCCGTCCGGCAGCGGCAGCCACACGAACGCCACGTCGCTCGACCCGTCCGCCAGCCCGGCGCTCGGATCCGCCCAGTTGACCTGCCGCAGCACCGGCCGCGCCTGCGGCACCCGGTCCAGGAGCCGCGCCCGCAGCGCCGGCAGCAGTCCCCGCCCCGGACTCGTCGACATCCCGATGACCAGCGTGTCCGCCGCCGCGGCCCGCGCCCGCCCGACCGCCTCCTCGGCGTCCCGCCACACCTCCAGCATCCGCTGCGCGTACGGCAGCAGCGCCTCCCCCGCCGAGGTCAGCCGCACCGTCCGCCGGTCCCGCGTGAACAGCTCGGCCCCGACCTGCTTCTCCAGCATCCGGATCTGCTTGCTGAGCGCGGGCTGCGAGACGAACAGCCGCTCGGCCGCCCGCGTGAAGCTCAACTCCTCGGCCACGTAAGCGAAGTAGCGAAGATCCCGCCCATGGACATCCATAACCAACGGCTATCACAACGGGTCTTGGACGCGCCCCGCTTTGGGGCCGAAGGATGGTCACCAGACGGACCACACGAGGGAGAACGAGCGATGACGTACACGAGCGCGACGAGCGGCACGAAGGCGTCGACCGGGCGGGTCTGGCTGGTGACCGGCGCGACGAGCGGATTCGGGCGGGCCGTCGCGGAGGCGGCGATCGCGTCCGGCGACACGGTCATCGGCACGGCCCGGCGCCCCGAGGCCCTGGCCGACCTGGTCGCCGCGTACCCCGACCGGGTGGAGGCCCTCGCCCTGGACATCACGGACGGCGCCCGCGTCGACGCCGTGGCCGCCGACGTCCTGGCCCGCTACGGCCGCGTCGACGTCCTGGTCAACAACGCCGGCCGCACCCAGGTCGGCGCCTTCGAGGAGACCACCGACCGGGAACTCCGCGACCTCTTCGACCTGCACGTCTTCGGCCCGGCCCGGCTGACCCGCGCCCTGCTGCCGCAGATGCGCGAGCGCGGCAGCGGCGCGATCGTGAACATGAGCAGCGTCGGCGGCCAGCTCTCCTTCGCCGGTTTCGCCGCGTACAGCGCGACGAAGGCCGCCCTCGAACAGCTCTCGGAGGCCCTGTCCGCGGAGGTGACCCCGTACGGGATCAAGGTCCTGATCGTGGAACCCGGCGCCTTCCGCACCAACCTCTTCGGCAAGGACGCCGCCTACTTCTCCGAGGAGCACCCCGCCTACGCCGAGACCGCCGGCGCGACCCGCGCCATGGTCCGCGACGGCGGAGGCACCCAGCCCGGCGACCCGCACAAGGCCGCCGCGGCCATCCTCCAGGCCCTCGCCGCCCCCGAAACGCCCCTGCGCCTCCCCCTCGGCCCCGACGCGGTTGACGCGATCACCGCCCACCTGGACGGAATCCGCACGGAGATCACGGCGTGGGAGAAGGTGTCGCGGGGGACGGGGTTCGACGGGGAGTGAACCGTCCTGGCCCGAGGCGTCAGCCGGCGGCCGAATCCAGGTACTCCTGGAATTCGGCGAACTCCTCCAGCGCCTCGCGCAGATGCCGGTCGCTGACGTGCAGGGCCTGGATGTCCTCGGTCGGGTCCCGCAGCGGGAGGATCTCGTCGTACTCCTCCTCCCGCTCCTCGATCTCCTCGCGCACGTCGTCGTCCAGGGTCTCGACGGCGTACGTGAGCAGCGGCGTCGTCCGGGCGTAGAGCCCCTCGCCCGGCGTGGGGCTGCACGACCACACGGCGTCCGGGTGGGCGCGGCGGACGGTCTCGCCCAGATACCAGACGGCGACCGTCAGGAACGGATCCTCGTGGGCGGCCTCGGCCTCCTCGGCGCTCGCGTAACGGCTCATCAGGACCTCTTCGAGCCGGTCGAGGGAGGCGGGGCTGAAGTCCCAGGTCCCCGCGGTGGCCTGCCGCCAGGCGGAGAAGGCCTCTTCCTGGGCGGCGAGCCACTGGGCGAGCCGGGGGTTGTCACGCCACTGCGACGAGGTCACGTTCATGGTCACGACCCTACGATCCGGCTCCGGTTCCCGGTGATGAGCCTGTAAATCAGCTGAGCCGAAGCTGTGCCGGTCCCTTGCGCTCGCGTGAACACGTCAACTGACCGCATACGGTGAGGAGTTGGTGACGCCAACGACCACGGGGGCCCCTGGTGTCACCGGAGAACCCATCCGTTCTGGGCTCCCCAGGGACATCACGTGAGTCATTGGACACGACCACCACGACTGCGCGGTTGGGCGAGAGCCGCTGTCGCTCTCGCCTGCGCCGGAGTGGTCACCCTCTCCGCGCTTCCGGGGCTTCAGGGCAGCGCCGAGGCGGCGCCCAAGCCGAAGCCGGTACCGGGGAAGAAGAAGCAGGAGCTGTGCGAGGACAAGTTCGACCTGAAGGGCGTTCCGCCGAGGAACAGGCCGCTGGACGGACAGGACACCGTTCGTGATCTGAACGAGTGGGACGACTACTTCTACGACAACCAGCGTCAGGCCATGGACGGCGTCATCCTTCCTGGTGACAGCGACGACGACCCTGACCGGAAGGCGATCCTCAAGGCGACCGGATCGAACCCGAAGAAGTACAAGGAGGGCGACCCGCGCAAGGTGTGGGCGTCCTACAACCGGTACTTGAAGAAGAACAACGGCGTCAACAAGTTCGGGTCGTTCGACACCTGGCTGAACGAGGCGTACATCGAGCTGGCCGCCCGCAGGACCAAGGGCGAGGCCTTCCACAAGAAGGTCGTGAAGGACCTCGGGCTGACCGGGCCCGACTGGTACTGCGAGGAGGACGTCGAGTACACCGACGCCGAGGGCAAGAAGCGGTTCCGCCGCTACGACGCGGTCAACCACAAGACCGGTGAGCACGTCGAGGTGAAGTCCGGCCCCAACCACAAGGAGGGGCAGACCCCGAAGGACCGTGCGGTCCTGAGGGAGAACCCCAAGGCCCGCCTGATCGGGGTCTTCGGCGAGGGCAAGTCCACGGGCGCCACCAACACGTACAAGGGGCTCGAGCAGGAGTTCGGCAAGGACGCCCAGGGTCGCAACCGGGTCGTCACCCGAGAGCACATATCCGACGGCAAACCGCGCTACAAGCCGGGCCCGCACAGCCGGTACAACACGTACATGACCCCCGCGGAAGGCCAGAACCAGGGCTCCCGGGGCGCCGGGAACCAGGCCGTCAACAACTCCGCGCCGTCCCTGAAGGAGGCGAAGGCGCAGGCGGAACGGGCGCGGGCACTCAACGGCGGCGATCAGCGGCCCCGCGGCCCTGGCGGCATCGACTTCTCCACCCTGGACCTGCGCTACGTCGGAAAGCCGGTGAAGGGCCAGGGCCTGGACTACTCGTTCTCCGCGAAGAAGACGGACGAGGACAGCAACCCCGGCTGGGGCGGCAAGGCCAAGGCGCAGATGATCTCGGACGCGTTCTTCACCTGGCTGGCGCTCGATCCGTCGAAGTTCTGGGTGAACCTCAACCCGGACCAGCCGGACAGGATCATGGACGCCAGGTTCGGCAGGACCGACGCGGGGCGGGTCCTGCTGGAGGCCGACCTGGAGATGAAGCGGGACTACGCCGACGCCCTCAACCCCAACAAGCGGGACGAGGCGGACCGGTTCTGGAGGTCCATGCCGAAGAACAAGGACGGCGTCCCGTGCTTCTTCCAGGTCCGCAACTGGATCGAGCCGGGCACCGCGCAGGTCCGTGAACAGGACGGCGGCATCTACATCCTCGACACACCGCTGAAGGTGAAGTCGGAGTACATGAAGATGACGAGCGTCCCGCCGGGCTCCTTCAACTGCGACTTCAACGAGGCCCAGAAGCGGTGGGCCGAACGCCAGGTCAACCGGCTGATCATTCCCGAGGTCGAGAAGCGCGTGAACAACGACCCGGAGTACGCCGACCTGCGCCGCGTCTACACCGCGCGGGTGGCGGCCGAGTGGATCCGCCTGCAGGACGCGAAGTCCCGCACGGACTACCACTCGATCATCGACTCCGGCGACGTGTCGCGGTGGCCCCTGCGCGGGGCGAACAAGGACTGGACACGGGAGACGACCTACCGCGCCTACGTGAAGTCGTACCGCGAGGGCGAGGAGAAGTGGCAGCACGACGCCGGCGGCGGTCCTTACACGTACAGCGTGGGCGGCGTCGACTTCTCGAAGCAGCCCAAGCGGAACGTCACCGGCCTGCGCTTCCGGACGGAGCACCGCTACAAGCCCCGCCAGACGCGGAACTCCCTCCAGACGGTGGCCCGCGACCCGCAGGACAAGGATCTGCTCCTGCTGGGCGGCAACACCGCGGCGAAGTCCACCGGCGGCGGCGACGGAGGCGGCACGGACCCGACGCCCACCCCCACGACCGCGCCGACCGACCACTCGCCGGCCCCGGCACCCTCGGACCCGTCGGCGTCCACCCCGCCGGCCGCCGACCCGACACGGGCACCCCAGGACCCTGACGGTGACCTGGCCGACACCGGCTCGGACACCCCGATCGCCCTGATCGCGACCCTCGCCGCGGTCCTCGCGGCCGCCGGCGCCGCGCTGACGTGGTGGTACCGCAGGAAGGGCACCCAGTCCTGACCTGACCGGACCGGATCCGACCTGATCCGCTGCGAACGACGGAGGGCCCCACCACGATCGGTGGGGCCCTCCGGTTTTTCGTCCGCATCTTCTGCGCGTGCCCGCACGAACGACAAAGGTCCCGGCCGGCGAACCGGTCGGGACCTTCATCTGCCCTGCTGGGCCGATGCGGAGGATACGAGATTCGAACTCGTGAGGGGTTGCCCCCAACACGCTTTCCAAGCGTGCGCCCTAGGCCTCTAGGCGAATCCTCCGCTGGAGACATTACATGACCGGAGGGAGTGCTCGCGAACTCGTTCCCACCGGCTCCGAGCATGTACTCTGTCCGCAAGCTCCCCACGCGGCGCTATCTGACTGAACTCCCCCAGGGCCGGAAGGCAGCAAGGGTAGGTCGGCTCTGGCGGGTGCGTGGGGGGCGTTTTGCGTTTCCGGGGCGGGGGAGCCCGCACCGAGGTCGCCGGGGCCCGGGTTGTCAGTGGTCGCCTATAACCTCGTAGACGTGTCGTCTCTCGCGCTGTACCGCCGCTATCGCCCGGAGTCGTTCGCCGAGGTCATCGGTCAGGAGCATGTCACTGATCCGTTGCAGCAGGCGCTGCGGAACAACCGGGTCAATCACGCGTACCTGTTCAGTGGTCCGCGCGGCTGTGGCAAGACGACCAGCGCCCGCATCCTGGCCCGCTGTCTGAACTGCGAGCAGGGGCCCACGCCCACGCCCTGCGGCGAGTGCCAGAGCTGCCGGGACCTGGCGAGGAACGGGCCGGGTTCGATCGACGTCATCGAGATCGACGCCGCGTCGCACGGTGGTGTGGACGACGCCCGTGACCTGCGCGAGAAGGCCTTCTTCGGCCCGGCGAGCAGCCGGTACAAGATCTACATCATCGACGAGGCCCACATGGTCACCTCGGCGGGGTTCAACGCCCTGCTGAAGGTCGTCGAGGAGCCGCCGGAGCACCTCAAGTTCATCTTCGCGACCACCGAGCCCGAGAAGGTCATCGGGACGATCCGCTCGCGTACGCACCACTACCCCTTCCGGCTCGTGCCGCCCGGGACCCTGCGGGACTACCTGGGCGAGGTCTGCGGCAAGGAGGCCATCCCCGTCGAGGACGGGGTGCTGCCGCTCGTCGTACGGGCCGGCGCGGGCTCCGTGCGTGACTCGATGTCCGTCATGGACCAGCTCCTCGCCGGCGCCGCCGAGGACGGTGTGACGTACGCCATGGCGACGGGCCTGCTCGGTTATACGGACGGGGCGCTGCTCGACTCCGTGGTCGAGGCGTTCGCCACCGGGGACGGGGCCGCCGCCTTCGAGGTCGTGGACCGCGTCATCGAGGGGGGCAACGATCCGCGCCGGTTCGTGACGGACCTGCTGGAGCGGCTGCGCGACCTCGTCATCCTGGCCGCCGTTCCGGACGCCGCCGAGAAGGGGCTGATCGACGCGCCCGCCGATGTCATCGAGCGGATGCAGGCCCAGGCGAGCACCTTCGGGGCCGCCGAGCTCAGCCGCGCCGCCGACCTCGTCAACGAGGGCCTGACCGAGATGCGCGGGGCGAACTCGCCGCGGCTCCAGCTCGAGCTGATCTGCGCGCGCGTCCTGCTGCCCGCGGCCTACGGGGACGAGCGCTCCGTGATGGCACGGCTCGACCGCATCGAGCGCGCCGGCGGCGCCTTCACCCCGGCCGGGCAGGGTCCCGCTCCGGCGATGGCGTACGTGCCCGGGCCCGAGGCGCACGCCGCTCCCGTCCCGCCCGGCGGCGGTCCGGCCGCGGCCCGCGCGGCGGTACGGGGAGGCGCCCCGGCGCCCGCGACCCCGCCGCCCGCCGCCCCGGCACCAGCTCCTGCGGCCACCCCGGTTCCGACCCCCGCTCCCGCCCCGGCACCGGCACCGGAAGCCCAGCCTCCGGCCCCCGCTCCGGCGCCCCAGCCCGAGCCTCAGGCCCAGCCCCAGGCGGCCCCGGCCGCGTCGGCCCCCGGCGCCTGGCCCACCGCCGCACC